>JAUIFC010000004.1 GCA_030429455.1 Bacteroidia bacterium
GTGTTACAGGTGCTACAAGTGCAACGGATAGTCGATTTTTGTTTGTTTTTCTTCATGAGCTTGGTCATCAGTTTGGATCGCCACACACCTTTAATGGAAGTGAAGGCGGTTGCGGACCAAATATTTCTTCTTTTACAGCCGTCGAACCCGGAAGTGGTTCTACAATCATGGGATATCCTGGGTTATGTGGGAGTCAAAACGTGATAAATTCTGCAGCTGGAGATTTGTATTATCACAACATGAGCCTCGTTACCATGTGGAGTCATATCTTAGGTTCAGGCAGTTGCCCAAGCGATCAAACACCAACAGGAAACTCCGCACCAACGGCGGATGCGGGTGCAGATTTCCTGATTCCACAAGGAACACCTTACAAACTTATCGGCAGTTCGACAGATGCAGATGGCACAGCTTCTCATACCTATACTTGGGAACAGCTAGACTTTGGTCCTGCTGGAGCTCCTACCGAAACCACACAAGCGGGTCCTCTGGTGAGGTCTTTTCAGGGAACGACCAACCCTATAAGATACATCCCTAATCTTCCTGATTTGCTGGTTAATCCTGGATCGCAAGAATGGGAAAGACTTGTAACGGTAAACAGAAATATGAATTTTAGATTAACCGTTAGAGATAATGATTCCAATGGAGGTCAAACAGCCTTCGATGCTATGACTGCTTCAGTAACGACGCAAGCTGGCCCGTTTGAGGTAACCTCTCAGAATACGCCAAATCAAATAGTTTGGTCTCCAGGCAACACAGAGACAATCACTTGGAATGTTGCTGGTACAGATGGCAATGGCATTAACGAAACTAACGTAAACATACTACTTTCAACTGACGAAGGTTTGACCTATGACACTGTTCTTGTAGCCAATACACCGAATGATGGCACTCAGGATATTGTCGTTCCCAATATTGATGCTCCTAAATGCCGCATCATGGTAGAAGCTGTAAATAATATCTTTTTTAATATCAACGAATCGTTTTTTGCCGTTGGAAATTATACTTATGGTGAAGTTTGCGAAGATTTTACCATAAATTTTAACAGTCCAATTCCTGAAAATGCTGGCTCTTATAACCCATTTCCTTTTCAATTTGATGATAGTTTAGAGATTGATGATCTAAACTTTAATGTCAAAATTTCTGGAAATGAAAATAATGGTTTCATTACTTATGCCTATTCTCCTCCATTTGGAGGGTTTTATGAACTAGGTGTTTACCCATGCTTTGGAACAACAGGGATAGACCTGACATTTGACGATGAAGGAAATCCAATTAATTGTAATAATTTGAATTCTGGTGATAATGTGATTCCTGTAGATCCTCTTTCTGTCGCAGATGGGCAAGACATTCAAGGGAGTTGGACCTTCTGGATTACGGATGTCAATGAAGATGGCGTTATTTCGAATATTGATTCCATAACTGTTAGCGTTTGTAGTCTTGGTGCGGTTTCTCTTTCTACAGAAGAAAATACGGTTTTAGAGAATTTCGGCATTTATCCAAATCCTGCACAAGACACGTTTAACCTCAGTTTAAATACAACTTCGGCTGAAGATGTGAACGTTGAACTTTACGATTTAACAGGTCGAAATCTTAAGGCTATAACTTATAATGGCAAAATTTCAATTAATGAAAGCATTGATGTAAGTCTTTTACCTGCTGGTATTTACATTGTTAAAGTAAATCAAGGGAATAGCAGCTTGTCGAAAAAATTAATTATAAGATAAATGTCTAAGATGTAGATTAAAGAGGTTTTAGTTAAACCTCTTTAATATCCCTCATAGATAAAAATATCTTCAATTTCGGTTTTAAAAAATCTTGATAATCTGATCGCTAATATTAGACTTGGGTCGAATTTACCTTTTTCAATAGCGTTAATGGTTTGTCGAGAGACCTCAACCGCTTCTGCTAGACCTTGTTGAGTCAGGTTATGCTCAGCACGTAAGACTTTAAGTTTGTTCTTCATGCGTATTTTTTTCTGTTAATTACCAGCGCTATCATGTATGTAATTCCAATAAACCCAACTAAATAACCTATTTCTGCATCAAATGGGATTAGATTAGTTTGATCCAATAATGAAAAGCTTAAACCAGCAATAACAGCTAATCCAAGTGTGATGGCCAAAGACTCCAAATGGATTTTTCGCTGTAATTCGTCTAAAGAATTGAAAAATCGTTTGTTTGCAATAATCATCAGAACACCATTTGTAAGGTTTACGACAATGGCAAAGACTGTCAAAAATCGATGGTCGTCCCATATAAATTTTGGCCCAAAAGTAGCAACAGCTAGTGTTGCAACCCATGACCATGTCCATAAAGCCAATTTTTTTGTTTGTTGATTCATAGTAAATGTAATTAAGGTTATACAAAATGTAAAATACACTTTACAAATATAGTGGTTTTTATTAAATGTAAACAAAACTTTACATGAGTTTTTAAATTTATATTTGAAACAGAATAATTCATTTTTATTACCTTGCGGAAAATTATATTTCTTATGAAGTCTATTTTCATTCGTTTTTTACCAGCATTGCTAGCGTCATTGTTTATGGTGAGTTGTGATATCGAACCACTAAATGAAGATTTTGCATTGAACAATCCACAAACTGGTGGATCTTTTCAAAATGAGAATCTATTTGGCGATTGGGAACTCTTTGAATATACAGCCGTTGTAACAACAATTGCCTCTGCAGACTTTGGAGGACAAACGGTTTCTCAAGAATCTGTAGCAACGACGACATACGAATCTGGAAACATTACGGTAACATTCAATGAAGACCTCTCTTATACTTCTGCTGGCGAAGGCATATACAGTATAGTTACTGTCGTGGATGGCAATCAAGTAAGTTCCGAAACGCTTGAAGAACCCTTTGATACAACAGCTGGTGTCTATGCGATTAACGGAAATAACCTAACGCTTACCGATAATACAGACAATATTGATACCGAATTTACTATTACATCCTTTACTGCTACAACATTGGTTCTTACCGTAGAAGTGGATGAAGATTTACTGGGAGATACTTTAGGCGATGTTGGTTTGCCTGACGGATTTCCGGATTTAGGCGTCGATTTTACATTTAGCGGAACAATAGACCTTACGTTTACCAAAGTTCCTGAAAGCGAATAAACCGTTTGACAGTTCGACATTCTTACCTGTCATTTTAATTCTACAATTCATACACGAAATTCTATCATTCGGTTCTAAAGCTGAAGATTATTTACTTTGGTAATTTTACTATTGTAAAAATATTTAATTATGGATTTAGCCAGTGTTCTTATTGTTATTCATGCCAGTTTTGGTGGTGTAGGTTTACTTTCTGGAGTTGTTAGCATGGCTTCAAAAAAAGGTAAACGTCTTCATAAGTCCTTGGGAAAGGTGTTTTCTTACAGCATGGTTCTGAGTTCTTTAATCTCAATTCCTGTTTGTTTTATGCCTGGACACGAAAACATGTTTTTGTTTTCGATAGCTATTTTTACGATATATCTTGTGCTTACTGGGCAACGGGCATTATTGTTTAAACTAAAAAATATAAACAACATTTCCATATGGAAAGATTGGCTGTTGAGTGGCATTATGTTATGCTTTGGAACCTGTCTATTTCTTGAAGGTTGTTTTAAATTCTTATACCCGAATGGTCCAACGATTCTATTCTTGTTTTTTGGAGTCCTAAGTTCTTTTTTATCCTTACAAGATATGAAGTTTTACACCAAAAAAAAGGTGTCGCCTACCGAATTTGTTCAACGGCATATTGGACAAATGTCTGGTGCTTTTATTGCTTCGTTTACAGCATTTTTAAGCGCTGGTCTTCAACTTAAGCATTGGTTGGTTTGGATTTTACCAACAGTTTTTATTAGTATTTGGATTACCTATTGGATTCGAAAATACCAATCTCCAAAACCAAAGCCTATGAAATCATAACTAATCAGATTTAAGCATTTGTTATTTATTTATAAAGTACTGTCGTAAATCCATGTTTATCATTACTTTTAAACAAAAAAGGATGAAACATATTTTACTTTTTCTTTTCGCAACGCATTTAGCTTTTTGTCAAACTACAGATATTGTTGGAATAAGCAGAGGCGCTAATAATGGCGGAGAAGTATTCTTGGCTTCTATCGATCCTTCAACAGGTGTGTTGCAAGATATATCGAACACATCCTATTCCAACGTCATAGCCAATTTTAGTTATACTGTAAATCCTGTGTCGGACATATTCTATTATGCAGACCAAACCGCTCTAGTTGGCATAGATATGAATAATGGGAGTTTGGTTTCCAATCCTACAATCACGACAAGTATCCAACCCTTTTTTCAAAGCTTTATTTACAATGAGTTGACACAAGAAATCATTGGTTTAGAACGTGGTGCAAATAATGGTGGCGAAGTTTATCTTGCAAAAATAAATCCTAACTCGGGAGTTGTTACGCCCATTTCTCAAACATCTATTACCAATTCTATCTCATTAAATGGCGGTCAGACGATTGACTTAGCCAATCAGTGGTTTCACTTTATTTCCAACTCTAAGCTGTATACAGTGGATATTGCTACAGGAAACACCATATATAATCCTCTTATCGATACGTCGTCTGCCCTGTATTTTGACAATATCATTTACAACGAGTTTGATGGTAATGTATATGGTTTAGCTCGAAATGCTAATCCTCCTGAAATTTTCCTGGCTAGAATAAATCCTATTGATGGCGTGGTTACCTACATTTCTCAAACATCTATTGGGCAGTCTTTTACCTTAGCTGGAGCAGCAATCAACCCTTTTAGTAATACCTATTTTTACAAAGCAAATGAAAATTTTGTTGGGGTAGATATTACCACTGGTAGTGTAACTAGCAATCCTCCTATAGACTATTCTCAATCGAATGGAGACTTTTTTGATTATTACTATTACCCAAATGAAAAAATATCGTTGTTATCTAACTCCAATTTTTCAACTAAAACAGATATCGAATTTTACCCTAATCCAACTAGGAATTTCATTTCTATTGAAAATAGAGGCCTAGATAAAATAGAAATAGTAGATGTGTCTGGTCGGTTGATGCTTTCTCTTAAAAACCACAATAATACCTTTGATGTATCTAACCTTCCTTCTGGAACATATTTTATAAAAGCTGTTATTGAAGGAATGCCTTACACTAAAAAACTCATTAAGAAATAAACTTATACGCCATATTTCCAGCTGCTGCCTTTAAGTTGTAAAACTGTTCGCAGAATATCTTTTTGGCTCACAATTCCAATGAGTTTATTGTGTTCTACCACAGGAAATCGTCTCCTTTTGGACTTCAAAAAGATATTTGCGGCATCAAAAAGGTTGACATCTGGCGATATTGTTTCGACATTCTTTGTCATGTATCTTTCGACGCTAGTATCTTCCATTGGCATGTTATAGTAGCGGCTTTCCGAAATTTGTTTTATGCAATCGCCTTCAGAAATTACACCTAAAACATGCATTTGGTCGTCTACAATTGGACCGCCCGAAATCCGGTGTTTTATTAGCTTATCGACTACTTCAATTATGCTTTGATTTTTTTTGAAAACAACCATTGTTCTGGACATACAGTCTCTTATTGTAATCTTTTCAGCCCTTGCATTGGCATCTCCTACTTGGTTTCCTTGAAAGTTTTTTATAGCCATGATGTTTGATTTTGATAATAAAGTAACAAAAAAATTATCAAATAATAATCAAAGTGATGTATATTTTTAAAAATATAGTAATTTATTTCTAATTTGATTGAAGATATGCTAGCGAAATTTACACCTTAAATTCACCTATTTCACTTCAAAAATTGATGTTGCTCTGAACCTCTCACCTTCCTCGCTTATGCCTTCTACTACAATTTCAAAAAAACCAGTTTCGTCTGATGAGAAAAAACTTATAGGAGTATTTGGGGATGATAGTTTCAGATTTGGTTCCCAAAACAACTGACTTCTAAAATCTGGAATATGTTCTAATTCTTTAGTACCATCGTACATTACGTTGTGGTAATTTTTTTCAATCTCTGGGCTAAACAAATCAAAGGATTCAAGGTTTAGCTGAGTCATCAAATTTTGGTTGTTCTTGGTTTTGGTTTGTATAGAAAGAACGCCTTGAAAGATATTTCCGCCAAAAAAATATTTGTCCTTTATGACGCTTATATGCTGGACATCTTTCGCATTAAAATCGTATAAAACAGAATGGTCTTGAACCATTAACCCATCCACCAAAACAAGGGCTTTGAATGGAGATTGGAAATTGTAATCTGAAGCCCTTACCAGAATCTCATAGCTATCTTCATTCTTTTTGAAAGCAACGCCTTTTACAATTTCTATAAACGTCTCATTCAGACTGGGAAAACGGGTATAATCGTCCAAATTATAATTCTCACCTCTGTTTCCAAAAAAGGCTGGCTGATTGATAGATTTCGGAAAATTTCGTTTTACGGAAGAATAATTGTTTTCAATTTGATTGCTAATACTTTTCTCAATTATTTGTTTTTGTAGGTCTTTATAAATTTCCAATTTTTCAATCGACAAAGTAGACAAATCAAGTCTTGGTTCTTTATCAACTTGAAAGCGGTAACTACCATTTAATTCGTTGATGACCTGTAAGACAGCGGTCTTCGAAGCATATGACTTATCAATGTTGAAAAAAAACCGACCGTCTTTGTCCGTTCTTCCCAATTTTAGAATAAAATCCTTTTCTGGGATTAACAGCGCAATGCCTTGATTATCCAGAGGTACATTTTCAGCTGAAGAACTTATACTTCCAGAGATTAAATCTCCTCTTATTTCAGGTAAAAAAGATGATGGGTTGTTCACCTTAATTGTTTCTTGATAATCATTATGTCGTAAAATTGTTGTTGGTTTCTGAAATTGAAACGAATCAATTTTTTTCACAGAAATGGAATAATGTCCATAATCTGATTTGTCCTTTAAAAGTAGATTTACTTCAATTTTTTCTCTGTTGGAATAAACCGCTTTAGAGAGTTCCATATTGATATTTGTTTCGATAACAGGTTTACTACTTATATTATTTATTATTGGCTTTTCAACCACAGAAACCAAATCAGCGTTTAAAGGAATGTAAGGATTAATGATGCTTATGTCCGTTGAGAACATATTATTTGATGATTGACGAAGTCCTAATTTAGTGTAAGCTATTAACTTATAATTACCTGTTGGCAAGTTAGTTGGTATAAAAAAGTCAGCATTTCCCTGACCGTCATGAAGCATTACTTTTTGCTTTACCACAACTGCTTTCTTTGGGCTTATTAAATTTACATAGGCTACTTTGCTATACTTGCTAAGGCTATTGTCTTCGGTGGAAACATAAACTTTATAAAAAAGAGTTTCGCCTGCAAACGCATTATTGGTATTGATGTGTAAGTAAATATTTTCTGACGGCCATTTTGGATTTGACAAATCATTACCTTCATTAGATTGGGATTTTCCCAACCATGAAATGCTCAGTACAAATAAAAAAATGATGCTTTTCGTCTTTATCATAACATACTATTCTTCCCAAAAATCTGGTACAATATTCGATCCTGAAGCTGTACAATCTCCACAAACTCTGGTTACAACATCGTAAGGGCCTTCGTTCATTGTTGGGTCTAAATTCTCACCCCAATACCTAACGGTATTTGCCGTTACAGATTCTTTTAATAGACAATTCCCATCCATTTTGGTAAGCGCAGGAGCAAAAACACCACAAGGAATTTCTGGCGGTTCCTGATCAAGATACACATCGGTCCAATTAAAGAAAAACCGTTTTTCGTTAACCGTTGAAACATAAAAAATTCCAATAACTTGTTCGTCATTAGGCGATTCGACTGAAGTTATATTTCCTTCTAAAAACCCCGGTTGAGCTTGAGAAAATAGGTTGTCCTGAATAGACAACTCTCTTCTTTTTTCAAAATACCTGTAGGCCTCTTCGGGAATAACAAATTGCTTGAGCAAAATGCTGTATCGGTGAGCGATAATTGTATTATTTGCTTCGATAAACCTTGCCTCAAAATCTGTAAGTTGCCCTTCTGGTTGTCCAATGGTATTTGCCAAAATTATATCTACGGACTTTACGGTGTTATAGCAAACGCGTTCTTCCTTTTCACGCAAATCGATTGTGAAATCACAAGAATCTACAATTGGAAAAAGGTCATCACTTCTCCAATATGGAGCGATAATTTTGTAGGTTTCTTCGTATTCGAATTTGTAATAATTGCCATTTCCAGCATTGCTAGTAGTATTGGTAAGAATAGAAACACCAGGATTTCCAAAACTGTCTTCGGAGGCTTGGACAGCTATGTCTTGTATCTGGCCAGTTTCTGGTAATTGTGAAGATGAAGAGGTGTAATTTCTTCCATCTTGTGTCTGTACATTCAATGTGTATTCTATATTGTTTTGTACTGCAAAAACTTGTGAGGACACATATCTGCCTGGTTCAATTTCAACAAAGTTGACAAATGGTGAACCATCTGCAAGTAAAACGACTGTTGCATTAGTTTCTTTTGAAGGGCCTTCTTCTTCAAACCTAAACGTTCTGGAGATATTGACTTCTTGTTGCTTTACTTCGTTGGTCATATTTGCCTCGATAACAATGAGACTTTCAAAGTTTTTTGTATTCAACTCAATCTCTTCAACACATGACAGAAGCATAAGAAAAATGCCAAAGCAACTTAAGGCTTTGATACATGAACTATTAATTGGTGTAAGAGTTGAAATCATTTTACTTCAATAAAATTAATCAAAATCTAAAATTATAAGTCACCGTTGGCACGGGAACTGTAAAAATTGAACTTTGAAAGGCTTTAACTTCTCCGTTTTCTGTCACAAAAAACGTCGAAAAAGGGTTATTTCTTCCGAGAACATTGTAAACAGAAATATTCCAAAAACTATGTGCAAACTTTTTTATTTTGTGGTTGCCTTCAATATTAATGCCCAAATCGACACGGAAATAGTTAGGAATCCGAAATTGATTACGATCACTAAATACTACAAAAGTATTGCCGCCTTCTTGAAACTGTCCAACGGGAAAAGTGACAGGTCTTCCCGATTGGTAAATAAAATTACCTGAAAGGCTATACCTTTTGGTAAGTTTATAATTTAAAATTAAACTCAATTCGTGAGGAATATCAAAATTTGCTGGGAAAAACTCTCCTCGATTTACACGCTCTTCAGAAAATGCACTATCGAGTCTGTAAAGTATTCGAGAAAACGAATAGCCTAAATATCCTGTCAGATCACCATCATTTTTTTTCAATAAAAACTCGACACCATAGGCTTTTCCATCACCTTGGAGGACTTCTGTTTCTACAAATTGGTTAAGTATCAGTTGTCCTCCAACCTTATAATCCAATGTATTATCCAAGTTTTTGTAGTACCCTTCAAGACTTAATTCGTACTTTGTGCCGTCCAAATTTTTAAAAACCCCTAATGAAAATTGTTCGCTTCGTTGTGGTTCTATAAAACGGTCGCTTAACTTCCAGGTGTCAATTGGCGAGGCTGTTGTATTGTTGGACAACGTATGGATGTATTGTAACGTGCTGTTGTAAGCGGCTCTGATCGAAAATGTGGGGTCAAACAAATATCTTGCTGAAAGTCTTACTTCTGGTCCTGCATAGGTTTCTACAATTTCATTCTTTCCAAATTGGTCTACACCAATTACATTGCCTTCGGTTAATGGTGAATTAGGGCCATAAACTCTTTGTTGTGTTTCTCCTAAAAAATTGAACATAGAAAACCTTAAACCAGCACTTATGGATAAGTTTTCATTTAGCGTCCATTTGTCAGAAACATATAAAGCAGATTCCAAACCACGTTCTTGATTGACCTCAAATGGAATAACCGTAGATTCATCGCCCAATGGTTCTATTTGTCCAGGGTTTATGGTATAAAGTTTTGAGGACACACCAAATTCTAAACGGTGTTTTTTATTTAAAAGATAATTTATTCCGTAACCAATTTCTGTTTCCTGCAAATCAAAGCCAAAGTCAAAGTTGTTGTATGCTGTCCCTTCGAACTCGATTCCAAACTCGTACCTGCTATGTGCAAGTTTTAAGTTGGATCTCGTATTGCTGTTTATTTTTCTGTCCCAATTGACGGAAGCCATTGTGTTGCTGTAAGAATACACCGAATCGACTGTAATATTAAAAACATCCTTACTGTGATAAGCGGTTATGCTTAAGTTGTTATTTTCGTTTATGTTGTGGTGATATTTTGCAATTACATCGTAAAAGGAAGCCTTGGAGTCCTTCAGGTTTGGATTATCCAGGTTTTTGAGAATCCAATCTGAATAGGTCGCCCTAACACCAACAATTAAACTTGATTTGTCTTTGACCACAGGCGTTTCTATCATTACATTGCCTGTAACAGGCCCTATGGACACTTCGCCTTTTAATTCTTCTTTGGAAGCTTCTTTTGTTGAAATGTCGAAAACAGAGGCCAACCTTCCGCCAAATTTTGCGGGCAAACTGCCTTTATAAATCTGTGCTGCATCCGAAGTAAAAGGATTTATTGCTGAAAAAATACCAAAGAAATGTGTTGGATTATAGATAGAAGCACCATCCAGAAGAAACAAATTTTGATCTGCCTTTCCACCTCTAACATTAAAACCTATGGCGCCTTCTCCAGCACTTGAAATTCCAGGCAATGTGGTCGCCACTTTTAGAATATCGCGTTCACCTAGAACCAAAGGTATGGTTTTAATTTGCTCTACTTCTATTCTAGAAACACCGGCTAAAGTTTGCCTAATATTGGCTTGTGCACTAGTGTTTATAAACACATCACTCAGTGCTTCGACATTCTCATTGAGCATAAAGTCGTATTGACCATCATCATAAATAATAAAACGTATTACAGAGGTTTGCATGCCCATGGCTTGGGCTGTTAAAACATGCTCTCCGTTTTTCAACTCAATGCTGTAATTTCCTTCCATGTCCGTCGTCGTAAAGCGATTTGTTCCGTTTACTTTGATAGTCAAGCTACTAATAGCTTCGCCGGTTTTTGCATTTAAAGCTTTACCACTTAAGCTGTAAGTCGATTCGGTATTTGTTTCTTTTTGTTTTGAAATAACGACGGTCTCTATGTCATCTTGTGGATCTGTACTTATTTGAGTGTAAAACACTTGAGTTTCGGAATTCTCTTGTGGCTGAATGCTGTCTGTAAAAAAATACTTTTCAGGTAAATCTGTAATCAAGATACTTCCTAAAGTAAGTATAATTCTGTCATCCAAGATTTTAAAATTCAATGACGTCTCTTTTAGTAATTCTTGCAGAATAGCATCAATTCCTAAGTTTGTAACTGTTGTTGAAATTACCTCATCTTCGACCCAAGCATCGATAAAGAATAGTTTGTAAGGTGTTTTTGAGTCAATTTCCAATAAGGCTTCTTTCAAACTTATATTGTTAAAAGAAAAGGTATATTGGATATCCTCTTGGCAATAGGCCAAAAGAGAAATAAAATACAGAAAACAATAGATGGTAAATTTTTGCATTGAATTTCAATTATATTATTGGCCAATTATTTTTGACAATTGATGTATGGCAGAAATTAATTGTTTATCCTTTTGTTCTGTGTTCTTTGAATTCCATCTTAAATCCGATAAGATGCTTTTAGAATCAGGAAATCTAGAAATAAGGTCTTTTTTCTTTTTTACAACAAAAAAGTCGTCGTCAGTTAAAACGAAATACTCTGGTTTTACCGTCATAAATTTATAGTAAACCGAATTGTTTTTTAATACTTTCTTTACTTTCTTTTGGTGCTTTTTATAGAGTTTTAGTTGATTGATTTCAGTAAGAAGTTCATAAAACCCTGAAGGGGTTAGCTCTGAGTTTTTATTGCTTTGAATTCTTTCAAAATAAGTCTCATCAATTTTAAAGTTATCAATTTTTTCATTTAAAAGTAAAATTTGATTTGCTCCACCTTCCTTAGAGATAACTTTAGCAATTAACTGATCTTCAAACAAATCGTACTTAATCGGAATGTCAAAATACTTTTGATTATCGTATGAAATCCACCCTGATCTATAGGTCTCAACTTGAAAAAATCGATGTTGATCCTCCAACAAGTTATACGTATCAATAAATTCTACACCATTAAAAAGGCCAGAATTTTCAAGCCCTAAAGTATCATCGAACCAAGTAAATAAAGTTTCTTCTTGAGAACGAACATCAATACTGTTCAATAAGAAAAGGGCGAGAAAAAAAAGATTTGATTTTAACATTAAAATACTTTACTCAACAAATGCGCACATAATTAGCTAAAATTTTTAATATATCGAATGATTATCATTAAAAATATCGCTCAGGCTTGAATGCAAAGGTCGAAGATTGCTATTGGTTTTTGTAGAGTTACCTAGATCCTGCTGTTGTTTGCATTGAGTTGTCATATCCTTTCCTATCTTATACCTATAAAATTATTGCCATTTCTAGAATGATATTTCAAGCAAAAAAAGCTCTGCAAATCTTGACTAACTGAGCGTGCTTCTGCCTAGTAAATTAAACGCGCATTTTTGGGTATTCTAAACAACACTCAGTGTAATTTCCTTATTTACACCAAAACTTCAATCAATCCAAAGTACAAGAATTCAGCTTTTTTTTGAACTAAATTCAAAAACTAACAATCCCAAAATTGAAAGCTTTATAACTCTCTTACCCAAATATTACGATAACTTACGCCACTTTGGTCTTTATGGTCTTGAAGTTTAATTGGCGCTTTTCCATGAGGCTTGTTTTTTGGCCAACCTATATACTCTGTAGTGCCTTCAATTGTAACATGATCTTGAATCAAAACGCCATTATGCAACACAGTAATAGTTCCTGATTTGGTTTTATGACCTTGCTCATCAAACTCAGGTTCATGGAAAATGATATCGTAAGAATTCCATTCTCCCGTTGGCGAAGAGGCCATGGCTAAAGGGATGGATTGCTTGTAAATCGAACCAACTTGACCATTGACATAAGTATCGTTATCATTGTTATCCAAAACTTGAACTTCATACCTGTTTTGTAAAAACACCCCAGAATTACTTTTGTTCTGGCCTTTACCTGTACTTTCTGTTTTGGAACGCCATTCGATATGCAATTGCACACTTCCGAAGTTTCGTTTGGTTTGGATGTCTCCTGTTTTGTCTTTTACCGTCATGCTGCCATCTTCATTTAAATCCCATTTTACAGGCGATGCATCTTCAGCCGAAACCCATTCGTCAAAATTAGAACCGTCAAATAGGACAATGGCATCAGAAGGCACTTTAGTCTGCGAATCTACACTCACCTTTGGAGGCTTAGGCTCCCATTTTTCCGTTTCTTTGGGTTCTGTAGGTTCTTTTTGTTCCGCAATTTCGGTAGTTTCTTTTACTGGTTCTTTTTTATTTGATTCTTGTTGTTCTTGTTGACAACTAATCATTGCTAAAAAAAGTGTTACTAAAAAGCCAAGTCTAGCCATGGTATGGTATAATTTAAATCCCTAATATGTTTCTCAAATAATTTTCATCGCTATCGCCACCTCCTGCAAAATCATCAAATGCTTTTTCTGTAGCTTCTATGATATGGTTTTGAATAAAAGGAGCGCCTTCTCTAGCACCTTGTTCAGGACTTTTAACGACACATTCCCATTCCAAAACAGCCCAAACATCACATCCGTATTCTGTAAGTTTTGTAAATACGCGTTTAAAATCTACTTGGCCATCACCAGGAGAACGGTAACGCCCCGCACGTTCTTTCCAGTCGTTGTAACCGCCAAAAACCCCTTTTTTTCCTGTTGGCCTAAACTCTGAATCTTTAACGTGAAAAGCCTTTATAAATTCATGATAATGATCGATGTACGTGATGTAATCCAATTGTTGCAATACAAAATGTGAAGGATCATACAAAATATTCACACGTTTATGATTTCCAGTAGCTTCCAAAAAACGTTCGAAAGTATCACCGTCGTGAATGTCCTCTACAGGATGAACCTCGTAACAAACATCTACACCAGAATCTTCAAATGCATTAAGAATTGGTAACCATCTATTGGCTAACTCCTTAAAGCCTAAATCGATCAAGCCTTTTGGCTGCTGTGGCCAAGGGTGCATAACGGGCCAAAGTAGCGACCCTGAAAACGTCGCATGCGCTTTAAGGCCAAGGCGTTCACTAGCTTTTGCAGCATATTTTACCTGCTGAATGGCCCACTCTGTCCGTGCTTTCGGGTTTCCTTTTACCTCGTCTGGAGCAAACACATCGAACATAAGGTCATGCGCAGGATGCACCGCAACCAATTGCCCTTGAATATGTGTAGAAAGCTCTGTAATCTCAAGACCATAACTGTTTACTTTTCCTTTCAATTCGTCTGCATAGGTTTGACTTTCTGCAGCTTTCTGAAGATCCATTAAACGGGTTTCGTTACTTGGGATTTGTATGCCTTTGTACCCTAAATCCCTTGCCCACTGACATAAATTGTCGAGATTATTAAATGGGGGTTGTTCATCCATAAATTGGGCTAAAAATATAGCGGGACCTTTTATTGTTTTCATGTGTTTACTTATTAAATGTTATTCTCGAAAAAGCACTGATTCAAAAAGACTTATTTCTCATCTTCAATTTCTACCCAAATATTTCCCTTATGATGAGATTCTACGGCTTTTTCAATAAAATTCATTCCTCTTACACCATCAATTATGGTAGGGTATTCGCCATGATCGTATTCTTCCTTACGAATGGCTTTGGCTACACCTTTGTAAATATTTCCCATGGCGTCAAAAATACCTTCTGGATGCCCTGGAGGCAATTTAGTGCCATCCAAAGATAAATCTGAATTGTAAGCATGACCCGGCTTTAAAACTTGTAAAGCTTTGCCTTCTTCCATCAAATAAAGGTAGTTTGGATTTTCTTGTTCCCATTTTAAACCGGCTTTATCGCCATAAATTTTTACAATAAAGCTGTTTTCTTCTCCGGTAGCAATTTGACTTGCACTTATCAAGCCTTTAGCCTGATTATTTAGCCTTAAAAGCACTGTGCCATCTACATCCATTTTGTTATCCTGATACACAAAATTCAAATCTGCCAATACAGATTGTATCTTATGACCACTGACATATTCTAACATGTCAAATGCATGAGTGCCGATATCGCCTAAACAACAACTTATCCCAGATTTCTCCGGATCTAATCGCCATGTGGTTTTACGTTGAGATGCGTCATGAATAATTGGGTTAATCCAACCTTGATAGTATTGAGCATCAACCTTTTGAATACTTCCTAAAACCCCGTTTTTCACCATTTCCCTCATCTGACGAACCATAGGATAACCTGTGTAGGTATAAGTCACTGCAAAAACAAGTTTGGTATCTTGTAAGGTTTGTTGCAAAATTTTTGCTTCTTCATACGTTAAGGTCATTGGCTTTTCGCAGATGACATTAAAGCCGTTTTCCAATAATTGTTTTGCCATTGGAAAATGTAGGAAATTTGGAGTAAGGACAGACACTACTTGAATGCGCTGTTCTTCAGGGAGCTTTTTCTCTTCTTTGACAAGAAATTCTAGATCTTTATAAACTCTATTTGTCGGTATGCCTAGAGATTGTGCAAACTCAACACTTTTTTTGTAATCGACATTAAAAACTCCACCAACGAGCTCATATTTATCATACATGGATGAAGCTACACGATGCAAAACACCAATTAAAGAATCGCTTCCTCCTCCTAGAATTCCGAGTCTAATTTTTCCAGACATATATTAAGATTTATATTCTATTTTTTCGTTTTTAAATAACAGACTAAATAAGACTAAAACGCCAAGTGCAAACAAGGCTGGAAAAATCCAGATCGAATTCCAAGTGTGCGTACTGTCTTCTAACAGATTACTGTCTACAACCTGACCAGCAACCCAAAATCCGATGAGCATTCCTACACCATAAGTAGCCAAAGTAATAAGCCCTTGGGCCGCACTTTTATATTTATCTCCAGCTTTAGAGTCTGTATATATCTGTCCCGACACAAAGAAAAAGTCGTAGCAAATTCCATGGAGTGCAATACCAATTACCAACATAAAAAACAAATCGCCTGCATTACCATAAGCAAATAATGCATAACGAATCGCCCAAGCGAGCATTCCAAAAAGAAGTGTTTTCTTAAAACCATATTTTGTAAAAAACAGAGGCAACAACAACATAAACAAGACTTCCGAAACTTGCCCTAATGATGCCCAGGCTGTTGAATTTTCAACTTTAATTTCTGTCAAAAAAGGGCTTAAGTTTTGGTAATAAAACGCCAAAGGAATGCAGATCAAAACGGATGATAAGAAGAAAACCAAAAAGTTTCTATCCTTTAATAATTTAAGTGCATCTAGGCCCAAAATTTCTGATAATGTCATTTTGCCTTCTCTGTTTTGAGGTGGCGTTTTTGGCAAGGTAAAACTGAAAACACCTAACACCGCAGAAGCTATAGACACCATTAGGAATGTGTTCGAAAGCATCCCTTGTGCAATATTTTCTTCAGAATCCCACATGAAGACTAAACTAATGATCAAACCAGCCAATATCCAACCGATAGTCCCAAAAACCCTGACATAAGGAAAAAACTTTGACGGGTCTTTCATTTGTCTAAATGAAATAGAATTTACCAAAGCCAAAGTCGGCATATACGCAATCATATAACCTAAAACATAAGGATAGAAAGAGGCAAAATCTGTTGAGTTTGACATTTGATACATCAAAACTGCACCAATAAGATGAAGAACTCCCAGAATACGCTCTGCATTAAAATAACGGTCTGCGATAAGGCCAATGATAAATGGAGCAATAATTGCACCCCAAGATTGAGTGGAAAAAGCCATTGCTGTTTCTGCACCAGAAGCACCGAGATTGTTTCCTAAAAATGTCCCTAAAGTGACAAACCAACCACCCCAAATGAAAAATTCTAAGAACATCATTATAGAAAGCTGCGTAAATCGTAATGGTTTCATCTCAATGAGGTTTATTAATTAATAGAGTTTGAACATTTTAATAAGAGGGCTTTTGTCGCTTCTATACCTTCTTTTTCAGTTAGGCGATTTCCTTCATATTCAACACCAACAAAACCAGTATATTTCGAATCCTTAACCATTTGCATGATTCTTAAAAAATCTAAGGTAGTTTCATCGCCATTTTCTCCAAAATCATAAGATTTAGCACTTACAGCTTTTGCTCTAGGAAGCATCAATTGTATACCTTTATACTTATCAGGATACTCTTCTATACATTCGCCCCATTTTTCACCATCTTTTCGTTTTACACACCAATTACCAAAATCTGGAAGTGTACCACAGTTGTTCATATTCACCATATCTATGACTTCCATCAAAGCGTCAGCATCGGATGAGAGCCAGCCGTGGTTTTCACAAAGAATATTTATGTTTTGAGTTAAAGCATAAGCCGATAGTTTTTTAAGCCCGTCGACAACCGATGGAATCCAATCCGAAAGATCCTTAGATCCAAAGGTGTTTACACGAATCGAATGACAACGGAGTTTTTTTGCGGCATCAACCCATTTCTTATGGTTTTCCACTGCTTGATTTCTTTCAGCTTCATCAGGGCTTGCCAAATCTCCTTCTCCATCTACCATGATCAGTACATTTTCCATACCATGCTTTTCACTCAATACTTTCAACGAGTCTATTACCGTATCAAAGCCTAAACTATCAATCTGATTTTTGTAGAGATGGTTAACATATTCCAAACCTTGAAATCCCATGTCTTTAGAAATTTCAGCAAACTTAAAGGAGCTAACACCTTCATCGTTAAATGTGCGGTGCAAAGACCATTGGGCTAACGACAATTTGAAAAATGGTGCTTTATCTTCTGTAGCTTCAGCAGTTTCAAGCATTTCTGAATTAGAATCCTTAGAGTCTTTGCAGCCTAAGGTTGCAACAAAAAACAAAAACAAAATAAGGCGTGATGAAAAAAAGGAGGGCTTCATATAAATCAATTTTTAAAAGAATCCCAAAAATGCTAAAATTTTATGAATTTGTAAAAAAACATAAGCAAAATAGTAAAATAAAACACAAAAGTGTATTTTTAAACCGTTATCGTTGAAATTTACTCAATATTATGGACAGAAAACAAATTGACGCCTCCGAAGAACAATACGATGCTATTGTCATAGGAACAGGAATATCAGGAGGTTGGGCAGCAAAGGAGCTTTGTGAAAATGGCTTAAAGACACTCGTTTTAGAACGTGGCAGAAACGTGGAACATGTGACAGATTACAAAACAGCTCATATGGATCCATGGGATTTTCCTAATGGAAATGTTGCAACAAAAGAGATAAAAGAAAGAAAATTTAAACAACACCGCACAGGTTATGTGACTCGTGAATCGCATGAACACTTTTTTGTAGATGATATTAAACATCCTTACAACGAAAAAAGAAGATTTGACTGGATTCGAGGCTATCATGTTGGCGGTCGTTCTTTGATGTGGGGAAGGCAAAGTTATCGCTTAAGCGAAATCGATTTCGAAGCTAACAAAAAAGATGGAAATGGCGTGGATTGGCCCGTAAGATACAAAGACATCGAGCCATGGTATGATAAAGTTGAAGAGTTTATAGGCGTAAGCGGAGAAAATCTTGGGTTGAACGTTTTGCCCGATCAAAAGCTATTAAAACCTATGAATTTAAATTGTGTTGAAGAACATCTACAAACCAAAATGAGTGAAAGTTTTGATGATGGTAGACTTCTGACCATTGGTCGCACAGCACATATTACAGAAGGCACAAAAGCTGGCGCAGGCAGAACAAACTGTCAATATAGAAATCGCTGTATGCGAGGTTGTCCATACGGGGCTTATTTTAGTAGTAATTCTTCTACTTTACCAACTGCTGCAGCTACTGGCAATATGACCCTAAGACCTCATTCTGTGGCCTATCAAATCATTTATGATGAGCAAAGTCAAAAAGCCACAGGCGTTAGAGTGATAGATGCTGAAACCAAGGAAAAACTAGAATTTAAAGCAAAAGTTATCTTTTTATGTGCTTCCGCAATGGCTTCTGCTTCAATTTTATTGCAATCCAAATCGAAACGTTTTCCAAATGGCTTAGGCAATGACAGCGATCAATTGGGGCGAAATGTTATGGACCACCATTTTCATATAGGCGCATATGGTGTTGCCGAAGGTTTTGATGATAAGTATTATAAAGGTCGCCGACCTAATGGAATTTACATTCCAAGGTTTAGAAATTTAGGAGGAAAAACCGATGTTAACGACTTTGTTCGTGGCTATGGCTATCAAGGTGGTGCTACCAGGTCCAGTGTTTCGGAATTAGTAGCAGAATTAAAATACGGTCCTAAGTTAAAAGAAGCCATTTTGAAACCTGGCCAATGGAACGTTACCCTTTTTGGTTTTGGAGAAACGCTCCCAGATCCAAATAACCGTATGTATCTCGATTACGACAAGCTAGATGAATGGGGATTACCGACCATAACTTTTGATGCCGCATTTGGAAAAAATGAACTGGCCATGCGTGTTGATATGCAAGAACAAGCTGTTAAAATGCTTAAGGCTGCTGGCTTTAAAAATGTACAAGGTTACGATAGAGATGATAAAAAAGCAATGGGTCTAGGTATTCATGAAATGGGAACTGCACGAATGGGCAGAGACCCAAAAACGTCTGTACTCAATGGGTACAACCAGGTACACGCCTGTAAAAATGTTTACGTAACAGATGGTGCTTTTATGACCTCATCGGCATGTCAAAACCCATCGTTATCCTATATGGCATTTACTGCTCGAGCGGCAAATCATGCAGCAGAACAACTTAAGAAAAACCTTATTTAATTAAAGCTCTATCCAAATGAAACGAAGAAAAATGATAAAACGCCTAGGTTTTGCCTCGGCTGCAGTGGTGGCTACACCGACACTTTTAAGTCTGTTAAACAGTTGTACAGCAGAAGTTAAACTTTGGAAACCAACAGTATTAAGCGAAGAAGGCGGCCAACTTCTTTTAAAACTGGTAGATGTTTTTATCCCAAAAACCGACATCCCTTCTGCCTCAGAACTTAATATTGCCGAGTTTATAGACCGATATTTACTAGAGGTTAACGACTCCGAAGAACAATCCGCTTTTACTTCTGCTTTCGAAAAAATGCTGTTAAAACTAAAAACAGACACTCAAAAAGAGGTTGTTGATTTGGAGGAAAAAGATTTCCATGCCTTTTTAGATAAAAATTTAAAACTTAAAGATGAAGTAGATTCTGAACGAGAAAACAATCCTGAATTTGAAGGTCTAAGCCTTTCAGAATGCCTTGATAGTGTAAAGTGGATGTGTATTAACGCTTACATTAAAAATGAAAAAATTGGTGAAGATGTATTGGCATATGATCCAATTCCAGGAGAGTATTATTGCGGAGACTTAAACGAATTAACCGGAGGAAAAAGCTGGTCATTAAGATAACATGAAACACGTATATTTAGTCCTTTTTGTTCTTTGCTTAGCAAGTATAAGCTGCAAAGACCAAGTATCAAATGAGAAAGAAGCCGAATGGACATCCATTTTTAATGGAAAAGACCTGTCAGGTTGGACACCAAAACTTAAAGGAGAGCCATTTGGCAATGATTCTTTACAAACCTTTAGAGTTGAAGACGGCGTATTAAAGGTATCCTACGAAAACTATGATCGTTTTGATAATCGCTTTGGACATCTGTTCTACAAAAGCCCTTTTTCCAAATACAGACTTAAACTTCAATATCGTTTTGTTGGTCAGCAAGCCAATGGCGGAGAAGGATGGGGTTTTAAAAACTCTGGGGTCATGCTGCACTGCCAAGACCCCAAGAGTATGAGCGTTGACCAAAATTTTCCAAATTCGTTAGAAGCACAATTCTTAGGAGGTATTGCAGACACTGTGCCGCGACCAACGGGAAATTTATGCACGCCTGGTACTCACGTAAACATCAATGGAAAACAAATCATTCAACATTGCATTACAGCCGATGCACCAACCATTTATGGCGAAGAATGGGTTGATGTAGAAGTTGAAGTTTACGGCGATTCACTTATTCGGCATTACATCAATGGAAAACCTGTGATTACTTACACAAATCCGGTGAACGATACACCAAAAGACAGCTTAAATCACCTTAAACCTGTAAAATCCGGTTATATTTCGCTTCAAAGTGAAAGTCATCCGATTGAGTTTAAGGATATATTGATAAAAGAATTGAAATAGATACTTTAATCTTTGCCTCTGGTTTCTTATCAAAGTTCAGGTTGGCTGTATTTCAGATTTACATTCTACCATTTAAATTATACATACCACACTAAAGTAGTCGATCATGAAAATAGTTGCAAAAATTCTAAAATGGGTTGTTATTGTTATTGCATTTTTAATTATTGGATTATACGCCACTGGTTACGACTATGTTTTAAAAGGTATTCGTGTGGTGTATTTCACAGGACATACGACTGCCTTTATCGACGATCATCCATATTTTACAAACAGAACGATTCAAAATGCAACAATACAACCTTGGAAAACACATAAGTTATACAACACAATAAAACCAACACAAGCCTTAAACGAACTTAATGACAAATATGGCACAGTGGCTTTTTTACTTATTAAGGATGGTCAAATAATATACGAGAACTATGCTGATGGCTATGACAAAAGCTCCAAAACCAACTCATTTTCAATGGCCAAAAGCATTACAAGCAGTTTACTTTTTAAAGCCATTCAAGACGGTTATATCAAAAACTTGGACCAGCCATTAACAGATTTCTTTCCTGACTTTAAAGGCGAATTTGCTTCAAAATGCACTGTTGGCGATTTGTCATCCATGTCAAGTGGATTGAGTTGGAATGAAAATTATACTTCACCATTTTCAGTAACTGCTCAAGCTTATTACGACGAGGATATAAAAGGATTGATCCAAACATTAGCAATAGATGAAGAGCCTGCCCAATCCTTTAAATACTTAAGTGGCAGCACGCAACTCCTAGGCATGGTTATTGAAAAGGCCACCAAAAAAAGCCTATCTTCCTACTTGAGTCAAAGTTTTTGGAAACCTTTAGGCATGAATGACATCGGACTGTGGCAACTGGATACAGAAGGAGGTATGGAAAAAACATACTGTTGCATCTCTTCTAATGCTCGAAACTTTGCAAAATTTGGTCAATTATACCTTCAGAATGGCCATTGGAATGGACAACAAATCATAGATACAGCATTTGTACAACTGGTAAAACAGCCGAGGTTTAAGGCTTCGCCCGAATACAGTTACGGGTTTTGGACTAGCGATTATAAGGACAAGAATATGTTTGTAATGCGAGGGATTTTAGGCCAATATGTGATTTCTATTCCAGAAGACGAGCTTATCATCGTTCGACTTGGGCACCAAAGAGATGCTCAAAAACGCAATGGGTTTCCTATTGATTTTTACAATTATATAGACGAATCTTACCGCATGTTGTCTCTTTGATGCTTCCCTATCGGTTTGTCTTCATACCAATCGTCAAAGGTTTTTTCTGTTTTGTAATTGTCTCTTAAGACATGATAAACAGAAATTACCAACAATATTTGACCTATGGTTGTTAAGCTAAAAATCCATGCATATTTAAAATCTAAAACTGCCATAATGCTTAACATGACTAACAAAATGGTTGTAATGCTCAGTAAAACTATACCTTTTGACTTCATCTGATTAATTTTTGTTTAAAGTTAGCTCGGTAATGTTAAACAAATTTTAAATCTCAACTTCTTTGTGATAGTTTTTTAATTATTTAAGACTCTTTTTCAATTTCAGCTTGATAGTCCTAATAATTTATGAAAAGTAAACTAGAATTCGTCAAAAGATTGCATTAGCAAATAACAAGTGTTTAGAGCTAAATTACTGTTGGTTTTACATCCAAATTTTCAAAAAATACCTTTTATAGGGTATTTCATCTCTTATAATATTGAAGTAAAATTGTTATGGTATATAATCCGTCTTAAAGTCAGAAAATTTCAGTCTTATGAGAAAGCAATTTTATAATTATCTTGGTATTTGTCTGTTCGGTATAATGTTTCAACCTGCTTTATCTCAAATTTCATTTCAGAATATTCAAACATTTACCTCTGAAGGTGTATACATTAATACAGATGTAGTACAAGCTAGTGAAGAACATGGAAAACATGGTTTTATTCATTTCGGTTATTTGCAAAGTATTTTGTCGAGCAGTGCTATTAAAACATATAAATCTACCGCTCAGAAACATAAAAGAGATTCTATCCATTCAAATCATAAATCTTTTGTAGAACGTTCTGCTAAAAGTCCATCAAAAACACCGCGTTTTTATCTTGGAAAGGATGGTAAAACATGTCTATGTCCAAATGCAAAATTTGGAGAATCTGGCACATTGACCATTAGTGGAATAAATAAAATGTTTACTAAAAGAACACGTGAAGAACTCAAAGCGCTAATCACAGCAAACGAAACCAATCCAGAAATTTCCTTGACATGCACTAGTGGCATAATGGACATGAGCTCTATGTTTTCATATTCAAAAAACTTTAATCAGGATATTTCAACTTGGGATGTATCTAATGTCAGTTCGATGAATGAAATGTTTAGCTTTTCAACATTCAATCGAGATATTTCAAACTGGGATGTGAGCAATGTCACTTCAATGGAAAGGATGTTTAGATTTTCAGAATTCAATCAAAGTCTTGAGCATTGGAATGTTAGCCATGTAACAAATATGAGCGGAATGTTTAGTGGATCTCCTTTCAATCAGCCCATTGGTAGTTGGAACGTCTCCAATGTCACCAATATGAATAGCATGTTTGCAGGTTCATCTTTTAATCAATCACTTATGGATTGGGACGTTAGAAGTGTAACCGATATGGGCGCTTTATTTAGCAAATCTGCGTTTAACCAACCTATCGAAAACTGGAACGTCTCTAATGTTACTAATATGAATGGCATGTTTATTTGTTCTCCTTTTGACCAAAATATTGGTAATTGGGACGTTTCTAAAGTAACTAACATGACCAGTATGTTTGCCGGGTCGAGATTTAATAAGCCTATAGGAAATTGGAATGTATCAAATGTCACCAAGATGAGTTACATGTTTTTAGCTTCTAAAAAGTTTAATCAAAATATCTCACAATGGAATGTGTGCAATGTTGACAATATGGAAAGCATGTTTAGGGGTTCGAAATTTAATCAAGACATCTCAAATTGGTGTGTAGAGAAAATATTTTCAAAACCCGTTGATTTTGATTTAAACTCTGCACTAGCTTCCTTTCCAGAATATCAACCTAATTGGGGATTATATTAGTGTCTTTAAATCGTCCTGTTGGATTAATGCTCTTTTTATCTCTTTACTAAGGATGTGAATAACAACGGCCGATTTATGGTGTTTTCACAGATTTAAGGCTTTAGTTAAACACCCTAACAATATCACCACTTACACTCACTCGATAGTTAAGAAGTGGAAATTGTAAACCATCCTGAAAAGCTTGTCCTGTTATGACGCTGTAAGAGTTTTGATTTGAACAAGAATTTGTGGCCGAAAGACCATCGACTTGCAATCTGGTACAATTCGAAGGAATCATATTAGGGTCGGAAGCATCCCAAGCCAAAAACCCGCTACCTGTATTGGCGACTAAAATGCCATCGTTCCCAATACCAGGCCCTCCAACATAAATGGCATTGCCCGCAAAATTCAAAGGGCTGAACTGAGGCAAATTTAGATTCAAATCTATTGAGAATTGAATGTTCAACAAGTTTGGATTGTTCTGCACATTATCGTCGTTTTCACAACCTAATAAGGCAATGAAAAGTAAACCAATTAATATTTTTTTCAACATAAAGGCATTCTTTTAGAATTGTTACAAATTTAGTACTTTTGCAAAGCAATCCCGTCCATGCGGGATTTTGTTATTAATTATCCAGAGGTTTTACAAAAATAAAATTGGGTTATGTCACCTTTGGGATTGTTATCTATAACCCTAACTAAAACATATAACGACCATGAGTAAGATATCGTATTACACAGAAGAAGGACTAAAAAAACTAAAAAAAGAACTTGACCACTTGCGTGATGTCGAGCGTCCAAAAGCATCACAAGACATCGCTGAAGCCAGAGACAAAGGCGATTTAAGTGAAAATGCAGAATACGATGCCGCAAAAGAAGCACAAGGCATGTTAGAAATGCGCATTGCAAAATTGGAAGAAGTGGTTGCCAACGCCAGAGTGATTGACGAATCTCAATTAGACGTTTCTAAAGTCCTCATTCACAGCACAGTAAAAATCAAAAATAAAGCTAATAATATGACACTGTCCTATAAGTTGGTTGCTCAAAGTGAAGCAGATTTAAAAACTGGTAAAATCTCTGTCGATTCTCCTATTGGAAAGGGCCTTTTAGGCAAAAAAGCTGGCGAAACTGCCAAAGTTACTGTTCCCAACGGCACCATTGAGTTTGAAATATTAGACGTATCAAGAGATTAATAAAATAATTCTTTCTAAACCTAAGGGTGACTTGCTTAAGTCACCCTTTTTTATTTCTTTAACATTTGGTTTGTGAAAATTTGATAACTTCAAAAATTATTTTTCTAAAATTCCAAATTTCAATGAAACAATTTATTTACATGTTGATTATTAGTGTGTTAATGATCAACGCTTCTCTTTTTTCGCAGGAACTTATGTCTCCTGATAAGTTTTTAGGCTACGAATTAGGCACAAGAACTACACCGCATTACAAAGTAGTGGAATACTTCAAGGCTGTAGAAAGAGCAAATCCTAACCAGGTTCAACTTACCAACTACGGTAAAACCAACGAATTAAGGGAATTATATGTAGCGGTAATTTCAAGTCCAGAAAACATTCAAAATTTGGAAGAAATAAAGGAAAATAACTTGATTAACGCTGGAATAAAAACCGGCAATGCCACAACACCAGACATAGCGATAGTATGGTTAAGTTATAATGTTCATGGAAATGAAAATTCTGCCACAGAGGCTTCGATGAAAACCATTTACTCACTTCTAAAGGATAAACAAGAATGGCTTAAAAATACTGTTGTCATAATCGATCCGTGTTTAAATCCAGATGGTTACGACCGTTATGTCAATTGGTTTAGACAAACAGGAAGGTTCCCTTTTGATTCAGACGTTCAAGCGAGAGAACACGATGAGCCATGGCCACGAGGCAGGCCTAACCATTATCTTTTTGACCTTAACAGAGACTGGATGTGGGCAACTCAAATAGAAACTCAGTCTCGGTTGAAAATTTATAACCAGTGGATGCCACATATTCATGCCGACTATCACGAGCAAGGCATAAACGACAAATATTACTTTGCTCCTGCGGCAAAACCGTTTCATGAAATCATTACACCTTGGCAACGTGAGTTTCAGACTCAAATTGGAAAAAACAATGCCCAGTATTTTGACAAAGAAGGCTTGTTGTACTTTACCAGAGAACGATTTGACTTGTTTTATCCAAGCTATGGGGACACATACCCCACATACATGGGTGCCATTGGCATGACGTATGAGCAAGCCGGGAATAGCCGTGGTGGTTTAGGAGTTATGACCAAAGAAAAAGAAGTCTTAACTTTAGTCGAAAGAATTAATAATCAAACTATTACTTCTTTATCTAATGTAGAAATGGCTTCTAAAAATGCCACTAAACTAAATGAAGAATTTAAAGCGTTTTTCCAAAACAAAAATGCAAAGACCAAAAGCTATGTGTTAAAAGGCCATTCTGAAAAGCTTGATGCATTGACTTCGCTTTTAGACAAACACGACATTAAATATGAACACGCATCTGATCAAACCCTAAGTGGCTACAATTATGCCAGCGGAAATTCGTCTAAAATGAAAGTTAGTGAATCGGCAGTAGTCATTCACGCGGATCAACCTAAAGGGAAAATGGTTAAAGCCTTATTTGAACCAAATGCCAAATTAGAAGATTCTTTGACTTATGACATTACGGCTTGGTCTTTACCTTATGCCTACGGTCTAGATGCCATTGCAAGCGCAAACAAGGTAAAAGGTTCTGCAAAGGAAAAAACTTCAAATGCTGAAGAAAAGGCATTAGCAGATGCCTATGCCTACGTCATTGAATGGAATTCCATGGCAGATGCCAAATTTTTGTCTGCTTTACTTCAACAAGGAATCAAAGTAAGGTTTGCTGAAAAACCCTTTACATCAAATGGAAATAAATTTCAAGCAGGTTCACTGATCATTACTCAGAGGGATAATGATGCACTAAAAGATTTCACACAACAATTAAGTGCATTGGTTACTGCGCACCAACAAATATTAACGCCTATAACCTCTGGTTTTTCGGAAACTACTCCAGATATTGGTTCTAGTGACATAAAACTCATTCATCAGCCAAAAATCGCAGTATTTGGTGGCGAAGGTGTTTCATCTTTAAGTTATGGAGAAGTTTGGCACTACTTCGAACAGGAATTAAAATACCCTATCACCTCACTAAATCTTGAGTCTTATGCTTACTTGGATTTGGATAAGTACGATGTAATTATCCTTCCAAACGGAAATTACAGCAGCTTTGTAAAAGCAGATAGTTTGAAAAAAATAGAAACTTGGATAAACAAAGGGGGTAGATTAATTGGAATCCAAAGAGCCTTAAACATTTTTGCAAGTAGTAAATCCTTTAGTTTAAAAAGAAAGAAAAAAGAGTCTGAAGAAAACAGTAAGGAAAAAGAAGAAGAGAAACTTATGCCTTATGCCAAGCGGGAAAGACATAGCATAAGCAATTACATTACTGGAGCCATTTTTAAGACAGAAATTGATAACTCTCATCCTTTGGCTTTTGGTTATGATCAAAATTATTTTTCGTTAAAATTAGGAGCTTCGGCGTACAGCTTTTTAGATCGAGGCTATAATGTAGGTTATTTAAAAAACAACAAAGTATATTCTGGCTTTGCCGGTTATAAAGCCAAAAAACAAATAGAAAACACACTCGTTTTTGGTGAAGAAAGAAAAGGACAAGGAAGCGCCATCTATTTCGTGGACAATATTCTATTTAGAGGATTCTGGGAAAATGGTAAACTTTTCATGGCCAATTCTGTATTCTTTGTCAACAATGATGGCGATTAGAATGAGATAATACCATTTGTGATTTGAAATTACTGTAAAAGAAATTGATGATTTTTTTCTTTAATCAATACAGAAAAATAAAGCATAGCCAAAACTAAGGTTTCTTTTTATGTTGCAGTAGAAAGGATAAAAGGGCGATTTATTACGGTAATTTCAAATTATAAATGGTATAAATTCAAGCAATAAATTTTGATACAGGTAAGAACCCGAAAAGACCACAACATTTTTTCGGGTTTTTCTTTAAAATGAAAATGTCTTGTGTAATTTTAGTTGAAAAGCTCATAATTGTATAGTTTTATTAAAAGGAAATACAGTCCTGACGAATAGAATTACATTCGCAGTATGCCATTAGATTTTTCACCTTTTCACAAGTGGTTTGAAACCAAAAAATGGAGTGTTTTTGAGTTTCAACAGCAAACTTGGAATGCTTACGCACAAGGAAAAAATGGTTTGGTCAACGCACCAACGGGAAGTGGAAAAACCTATTCGCTTTGGGTGCCAATTT
Organism: Bacteroidia bacterium; assembly: GCA_030429455.1. GTDB lineage: Bacteria > Bacteroidota > Bacteroidia > Flavobacteriales > Flavobacteriaceae > Psychroflexus. The sequence goes on from JAUIFC010000004.1 coordinate 28,553, forward strand.
TAGCCGAAATCTCTCAACAATCTCAAAACCAAAAAGGACTCAAAGCCTTATGGATTACACCACTTAGAGCATTGGCGGTGGACATCAAAGCATCTGCAGAACGACTCATTCGGGAACTCAATTTGGACATAAGCGTCGGCATCCGAAATGGAGACACCTCGACTACCGAGCGCCAAAAACAAAAACGAAAAATGCCAGATTTGCTCATCACTACTCCAGAAAGTATGCATCTGCTACTGGCAACCAAGGACTATCCAAAGCTTTTTAAAAACTGTAAAGCTGTGGTGGTGGACGAGTGGCATGAACTTCTAGGCACAAAACGAGGTGTTTTGGTCGAGGTAGCGCTTTCCAGATTAAAAACCATTTCCTTACCTAAGATTTGGGGAATCTCGGCTACAATTGGAAATTTGGAAGAAGCACTTCATGTCTTACTTGGTGAAGACTATTTCGCTTTTGAAAAAGAAATGGTCATTGCCAACATCCGCAAAACCATCGAAGTAAAAAGCATTTTACCAAACAAGGTGGAACGTTTTCCGTGGCGTGGCCATTTAGGTTTACATCTTCTGGATGAAATTATTCCTATTTTAAAGTCTTCTAAAAGTTCTTTAATTTTTACAAATACACGGTCTCAATGCGAAATTTGGTTTCAAAAGATTTTGGAAAAATACCCCGAATTTGCTGGCGATTTGGCTATGCACCACAGCAGCATAGACAAAAAAATGCGGGTTTGGGTCGAGGATGCTTTACGAAACGACAACATAAAAGCTGTGGTTTGTACATCGAGTTTGGATTTAGGGGTAGACTTTGCACCTGTAGAAACCATTATACAAATTGGTGGTCCCAAGGGCGTTGCTCGTTTTATGCAGCGTGCTGGTAGAAGTGGTCATCGACCAGGGGAACCAAGTAGGATCTACTTTTTGCCAACACATGCCATCGAATTGGTTGAAGCCTTGGCACTTCAAAAAGCCGTGAAAGAAAAAACAGTTGAAGAACGCTTACCTTATATTAACTGTTTTGATGTGCTGGTACAATATCTAACCACTTTGGCTATTTCAGAAGGTTTTTATCCTGCCCAAATTTATGAGGAAATCAAATCTACCTTCTGCTTCCAAGATTTATCTCAAGAAGCTTGGCTTTGGGCTCTGGATTACATTACCACAGGAGGCAGTTCGTTGAAGACTTATAACGACTATCACAAAATTGTGATCGATGAAGATAACCGATATATCATTAAAAACAAAGGTATTGCCATGCGACATCGCCTCCAAATTGGGAGTATCGTTAGCGACGCTGTACTAAAAGTAAAATACCTTTCGGGAAAATATGTTGGGAGTGTCGAAGAGTGGTTCATCTCTAAACTTAAGCCTGGCGATGTGTTCACCTTTGCTGGAAAAACTTTAGAGCTCATTCGTATCAAACACATGGATGTTCAAGTAAAAAAGTCTTCATCCAAAACGAGTAAAGTCCCTGCTTGGATGGGTGGCCGAATGACTTTATCTTCTCAACTCAGCGATGGTCTAAGAGCCATCATGTATTCCTTAAAACATAAAACAGATTCTCCTGAATACAAAAGTTTAGAACCCATTCTCATTCAGCAACAAAAGGAATCTATTATTCCAGAACCTTCTGAATTTTTAATTGAAATTTTTGAAACCAAAGAAGGATTTCATCATGTTTTCTATCCTTTTGAAGGACGGTTTGTTCACGAAGCCATGGCAAGCCTTGTCGCCTATCGTATAAGTTTAAATCAACCTATAAGTTTTTCATTGGCTTACAACGACTATGGATTTGAATTACTTTCTGATCAAAAAATTGATAAGGATATCGTAAATGATAAAAATCTTTGGGATAACAAAAACCTAAATACAGACCTGTACAAGAGTTTGAATGCTACAGAAATGGCGCGACGCAAGTTCAGGGATATTGCTGTGATTTCTGGATTGGTGTTTTCGGGTTATCCAGGCAAAGCCCTGAAAGCTAAACACCTGCAATCGGGTTCTCAACTTATCTTTGAAGTCTTTAGAGATTACGAACCAGAAAACCCCTTGTTTTTACAAGCTTATAAAGAAACCTTTGAGTATTCTCTGGAAGAAGGACGACTTTACAAGGCTTTGACGCGAATTGCGAATCAAGAGAACGTCATTAGAAAATGTAGTTTTCCAACCCCATTTTCGTTTCCCATCATTACCGATCGTTTACGAGAAAAGTTGTCTTCCGAAACACTGGAAGACAGGATTAAAAAGATGATTGCTGAAATGAATGCTTAGCTATAATCGCTTAATAAATTCTGCTGTTGTAACTAATCAGTCCGATATTAAATTTTCAAACTATTGGAAACCAAGGCTTAGTTTATTTTAACCGCTAATGGATCGTCAAGGTTTGCGCAAGGGTCACAAGGAGCTAAATGGTTGAATATAAACCCTTAGCGGACCTAGCGTGTTTTCATTGTACTCCTTGCGGTTAATTTTTGGTTTTGATAATCAGATAACTAAAAGAATACAGGATGCTGATGAGTTGCCTCCTATTTAGATTGAATTTAAAAAATTTATATTCTAAAATCCTTAACAGATGTAAATTGCATTATCTTATAGTTTTGTAAAAAATTAATGACTATGTTATCAAAAACTGTTGAAAGTGCTTTAAATAAACAAATTAGAATTGAAGCGGAATCATCTCAAGTGTATTTGGCGATGGCCGTTTGGGCCGAAGTAAAAGGCCTTGAAGGGATTTCAAATTTTATGTACGACCAGTCTGACGAAGAACGTGAACACATGCTTAAACTCATTAAGTTTGTAAATGAACGTGGTGGACACGCCCATATTTCTGAATTGAATGCGCCTGACGTTAGTTTTAATTCGTTTCAGGAAATGTTTGAAAAATTGCTTGAGCATGAAATTTTTGTATCTCAAAGCATTAATGAATTGGTTCATATTACTTTTGAAGAAAAAGATTATGCCACAAACAATTTCTTACAGTGGTACGTCTCGGAACAAATTGAAGAAGAAGCAACTGCCCGCACAATTCTGGATAAAATTAATATGATTGGTGACGACAAAGGTGGTCTATACCTCTTTGACAGAGACATCCAACAAATAAATGTCCAAACAGCAGTAAATACACCTGCTGGAGAATAAATTCTTTTTAGATTATAATACTTACTATTAAGGCTAGGCTGTTTGAACAAATGTTCAAGTAGCCTTTTTTGTTTTGCTACGTTTTAATCAGTTTATATGACATTTAGTATATGAACAAGAACTATTCTCAAATTATCTATTACAAGGAATAGCTCTTTTCTATAGTTGGAAATGTTCTAAAATTACCTAGCTCAAAATAAGTGCATGAATCCTATATAAAAATTTTTGTGCTTTACAATTCTATTAACGCTTAAGCTAATCTAAACAACATCCAACGAATAGTTTTGATTGAACAATATATAAAAGCAACTAAAAATTTTTTAAACCTTATAGTATTTTAATAAATTTTCATAATTTTAAATTAATATTTTATAAAATATATTAATATAATAGTTATTCATTAAGTCAGGCATTGTGTTAGATGTGAAAGTTTAAAACAAAGAGGTTAGCGTGTGAAAGAACACGATATAGACCTATAAGTCAATCGCTAAAAGATTAGAACTAAAACAAAAAATATACTGTTGAATCGCTTTTGAATAACAAATGGGAATAATTCCCAATCCAACAAATTTAAAGTTGGCTAACCACTAAATTCTTTTAAAAATGAAAACTAAAAGTCTGAATTTATTGTTATTGACCCTAATATTTTTTGTGTTATTCTCTTGTACACATGAAAATAGAATTATTGATAATCAAGCTATAGTAAAAAAATATGGCAACCTAAATATCAATTTATATAATCTAGGAATTTTTGAATATGGTATTGAAAAATTAAATGTCGACTACACAACAATTTTTAGAGAGGATAAAATAATTGGATATGAAATGAAAACAGTGTTATTTGAAACAGAAGTTAGAGTAAATAATGACCATTCTGTTATTGAAGTAAATAGCGTGAATGATGAAAAAACGAATATCTTTAATAGAGTACTAAATGAAAATGGTGAGTACAATTTAGAACCTTTAAATAATTCGCCAGTTGATAATTATCAAGTGAAAAATTTATCATCGAACTGCAATCTCATTCTTGCGGGATGTGTTTCTGCTTGCGTATTAGGTACGGCTGCAATTGCAGCATCGGATGGTCCCCTACCTTTAATGGATGCTTTAGCTGCATCTTTTTATATAACATGCAATGCTAATTGTGCATTGGATCATCAAAATTGCGTTAACCAGTAAAACATTTATTATGATTAGAAAACTAACATCTTTTTTGTATAACAGTTCTAGTGTTAGAAAAAAATTTAATAATAAATTCTTTGTTGTCCCATCCAAAGTGATTTTTACTAACTCAGATGTAGACAATATTAAATCATTAAATTGGCTTTTTTCTAAGCGTTTGAACTTAGTTATAAACGAAAATAAAATTATTTTAGGTAACAAACATTTTTTAATAGAAGATGTAAAAAATGTAGTATGTTATAAATTAAAATCAAACCTATTGTTTATAACTTATTCTGCATATAAAATTGAACTAAAAGATAAGCAGTTTATTTATTTAGGAGTAGATAAATTTTACAACAGATTAAATGAATTATTAAATGTCAAAAACACTAAATTTTTGACTGAAAAGAAATCCTTCTTAAATCCTTCATTTCTGTTTGTTTTATGTTTAATTATGTTACTTATTTTATCCATTATAAGTTAAATTAAAAAAGTATTTTTTTTAAATAGTGCTTCAAGGATTTACTTTTGAATAAATTTTCAAAAGATTGGAACATAAAATAGAACTCATTGAAAGTTTTGGAAAAATTGCTGTCTTTTTGATGGTATTACTGTCTGTTTTTCTATTTACGGTAAAACTAAAGGTAGCAGTAATTACACCTGCTGGAGAATAGGATTTTTTTTATAAATATTACGAACGACTAAACTGCCTTTTTTCATAATCAAAAAAGGCAGTTTTTTTGTTTTCTCTGAAAAAAGCTTTTTCGTAAAACCAAGCATTATAATTCTGTTGTGTAGTGGGTTACACCATCTCAAAATCCAGCGTTCTCTTAATCAGGTCGGCTTTTTTTACTCTTACCTCTACTTCATCTCCTAAGCGGTATGCATCACCTGTACGTTTACCAACCACTTCGTAAGTGTCGGGATCAAAAATAAAATAATCGCCAGGGATATCCTTAATTCTAATCATGCCTTCACATTTGTTGTCGATAATTTCAACAAATATTCCAAAGTCTGTTACGCCTGAAATCACTCCAGAAAATACTTCGCCTTCATGCTTTTGCATAAACTTGACTTGCATAAATTTGATAGAATCTCTTTCTGCATTAGATGCCAAATTTTCCATAGCGCTACAATGCTTGCATTTTTCTTCAAAAGCTTCTGGAGAAACATTGGCATTTCCATCCAAGTAATGTTGCAATAGGCGATGTGCCATGACATCTGGATAACGCCTGATCGGTGATGTAAAATGAGAATAATAGTCAAACGCCAATCCGTAATGCCCAATATTTTCTGTGGAATAATAGGCCTTACTCATACTTCGTATGGTTAGTGTATCAATGAGGTTCTGTTCGTTTTTGCCTACAATATCTTTTAGCAATTTGTTGATAGATAGGCTTAAGCTTTTTTGATTTTTGTAATTTAATGCATATCCAAACTGGCCTATAACTTTATCCAAAGCCATCAGTTTTTCCTCATTGGGCTCATCATGACATCTGTAAACAAAAGTCTTTTTGGCATCTTTGGATTTTGATTGTTTCCCAATAAATTCCGACACTTTTCTGTTGGCCAACAACATAAATTCTTCAATCAATTTATTGGCATCTTTGGAAGTTTTAAAAAATACACCTTCAGGCTCGTTATTGTCATCAAGATTAAAATTGACTTCAATTTTATCAAATGAAATTGCACCACTTTGGAAACGATTTGCTCTAAGATTCTTTGCTAATTTGTCAAGTCTTAAAATCGCATCCTTTAATACTGAACTAATTTCATATTGATTTCCTGTGAGGGAAAACTCTTCTAAAATAACGTTGTCTTCGGTATCTATTACACATTGTGCTTCTTCATAGGACAATCGTTTATCGGAATGAATCACAGTTCTTCCAAACCATTGTTTGTTGATTCTTGCCTTTTCGTCTAAAGTAAAAACAGCAGAAAATGTCAATTTATCTTCATGAGGATTTAAAGAACAAGCATCATTGGATAAGACTTCTGGCAACATGGGAACAACTCTATCCACCAAATAAATAGACGTTGCTCTGTCGTAAGCTTCCTCGTCCAAAATGGTATTTGGCTGAAGGTAATGCGACACATCTGCAATGTGAATGCCCACTTCAACTTCGCCATTGTCTAAGACTTTAAAACTCAACGCATCGTCAAAATCTTTTGCGGTCACAGGATCTATGGTAAATGTTAAATCCTGGCGCATATCTCTTCTGGACGCGATGTCTTTTGTGGTAATAGTCGTATCGATATTATTAGCAAAGTCTTCAACTTCCTTGGGAAATTCGCTTGGTAAATCGTATTGCGCTAATATGGCATGCATCTCTGTATGATGCTCTCCTGGTTTTCCAAATATTCGAATTATTTTTCCTTCAGGTGAATCTTTAAAAGCATCCCAATGCATAAATTCGACTAAAACCAATTCGCCATGTTTAGCTTTGTTAAAGTGTTTTTCGTCTACAAAAAAATCGGTTTGCATTTTAGAGTCTTGCATCACCACAAACCCGTAATTTCCAGAAATTTCTAATCGCCCAACAAATTTTGTCTTTTTGCGCTGTAGTATTTTTGTGATTTTTCCTTTAGATTTTCTTCCACTTGGCTTTAAGTCGGTGACATACACTTCTACAATATCACCATGAAAAGCTTGTAGTAAGTCTTTTTGTGGTACAAAAATATCTGTATCCAATCCTTCAATCACAATGTAAGCGTCGCCATTTTTCGTAATGTCAACCTTACCCGAAAACACATTTCCAGAATCATTAAACTTAAATGTACCTGCTTTGTTTTGTGTCAATTTCTTTTTTGAGACAAGAGTGCCTAAAGTTCTTATGACTGAATTTCTAGCTTTGTAATCTGCCTTCTTACCTACGACACCTTTTGAAACCAAAATGTCGATAATTTGGATGTACGACAAATTTTTATCTGGTTTTTTTCTAAATATTTCTAAAACCGCATCGGATAATCGACTTGAAATTTGACGTTTTTTTGGCGTTTTTCTTTTTTTTGACATCGATTGAATAATGTGCCAAAGGTAATATATTAAAGGCTTAAGGCTCTGTTTTTTTATAAAATTTGATAATATTTTTGATTAAACATATAAATTAATTAACTTAAATTTAATATAAATTCAATTAAAATATGACAAAAGACATAAAAATTAGTTAAATTTGCACTATGTACTCACATCATGTCCAAAACAGCAAAAATATTCTTGTGGTTTATCTTCATCCTTTTAGTTGGAGTGTTTAGCGTATGGTTTTACCTCAGACTAATTATCGATCAGTATATTTAGCCATTTTATTTCTTAAAATTTTATAGGCACTTGTTATGTGCGCTTCAACGGTTTTAATCGAGATGTTTAGATAGTCTGCTATTTCGAAGTTGGTTAAACCTTCTTTTTTACTCATTAGAAATGTTTTTTTACACTTCTTGGGCAATTGCTCTATTTCGTCGTTAACAACTTTAATCAATGTATTTAGGTTTTCATCTTTTTCCTCTTCAAGAATTGAGGACAGACTTTCGATATGCTTTTTTTGCAAGGCAATAACTTCCTTGGATTTTCTGTATTGGTCTATAAATTCATTATACACGGAGCGATATAGAAAACTACTCAATTTGTTTGCGATAAGCGTTTTTTCTCTATTTCTCCACAATCTTAAAATTACATTTTGAACAATATCTTCTGCTAAGTCTTTGTCTTGACATAAATTATAAGCATAGGCAGATAATTTTTTGTAATAGGCTTTCATTAGAAATCTATAGGCTTCTTTTTCACCTTTGCCTAAAGCTTCTTTTAATAATTCTTCATCTGCAAATCGCTCTTGCATCTATTCTCTAAAATCAAATTCACAAAAAAATTGGGTGTAAAATTAGATATTTTTTCTACAAAGCACATTTATCAAAAAAACTTAATAAAAACATAGGGTATTAAAAATTACACTCGTCTAGTAAAGGACTAATGTTTTAAGATGATACCTAGTTCAATAGAAAATAGTATTATAAAATACCTGAATTCTGAAGCGTCCATATCCGAAATGGAACAACTAGAATCTTGGTTACAAGATGATCATAACCATCAAATTTTCAAAGATTATGTAAAGCTCAACTATCTGATAGACATCAATACAGCCGCTTTCGATGATCGTAAAGTTCTCGAGGCATTAGCTGAAGAAATGAAGAGAGATAAGGTGATAAGATTTAGACAAAAGACCAAAATAGCATTGAGATATGCGTCTATAGCAGTTATTCTGATTTCTTCTGCTTTGTTTTTTTATTACATAAATTCTAATCATAGTTTTGAGTCTGATAGAACTATAAACGAAGTTGTTCTTAAAAGTGAAAACGGAAACATTAATGTCCTTTCTCAGAGTGGTCAATCGCAGATAAAAGACCGAAATGGCAACATCATATTTGAGAAGAAAAACAATAATTTAGTGTACGCTTCAGAGTCTTCAACTCAAAAACTAAACTACAATACCATAACTGTCCCTTATGGCAGACAATTCTCTTTAGAACTTTCGGATGGTACAAAAGTTCAATTAAATGCAGGCACGTCTTTTAGGTTTCCTGTTCAATTTATTGAGGAGCAAAACAGACAAGTGTTTATCGAATATGGTGAAGCATTTTTTGATGTTGCAAAAGACACCTCACATCCCTTTGTAGTTAGTAAAAATAACATGGATATCACAGTACTTGGTACTCAATTTAATGTAAGTGCATATCCTGAAGACGATGAAATCACAACAGTTCTTGTTGAAGGTTCTGTTCGGTTGAACCAAACAAATAAAAACACTAATGACGTCCTGTTAGAACCTGGTTTTAAAGCCCTTTGGTCTACTCAAAAAGATTCTTTTGACATAAGTGCTGCCGACATTGAGTTTCATACAGGCTGGAGAAATGGAAAAATTGTCCTTAAAAGTTTAGAATTTTCAAAAATGATTAAGAAACTAGAAAGGCATTACGATGTCGTGATAGATAACAATGATGACAGCCTGAACCAAGACATAATAACAGCCACTTTTGATAACGAAAGTATTGAAGAGGTTTTAGAGCTGATTAACAAAATACATCCTATGCAGTATAATATCGATGGGAAAAATATCCAAATTTTCAAAAATTGAAAAACCAGACCATGACCAATTTTACTTTTAACAGTCCATGCTCAACCTTATGTAAAGAGGTCAAAAAATATTTCGCCAGTTTCGCAATCGTTTGCGTACTGTTACATACAACCGATGCATTTGCTCAAGACACAAGAATAAGTTTAAACCTCTCGCAAGTTAATCTCAAAGAAGTTTTTGAAGAAATAGAATCCAAAACAAACTTCAAATTTATTTATAAAGACAAAATAATTAACAATTTAAACAGATTTGATATAAAAACCGAAAACGAAGCCGTCAGTTCTATACTGAATAAGCTTTTAAAAAACTTTAATATTCAATACCAAAGTGTTGGTAATCAAATCGTACTTAATCCTATAACAAATCAAACTACTAAAGATCAATCCTCAGTCAACACACTTAACAGCAATTTTGTAGTAACAGGCAGTGTAAAAGACGAGAATGGCTTAGCCTTACCCAATGCTAATGTTATTGAAAAAGGTACTTTAAACGGTACTATTTCAGATTTTGATGGAAATTTTAATTTAACACTGAAAAAAAGTCCTGACGATGCCATTATTGTTTTTACCTATGTAGGCTACATCACTCAGGAAATTCCTTTAAATGGATTGGACACGCTTAATGTTGTTTTAATTCAGGAAGAAGCAAGTTTGGAAGAAGTCGTCGTCGTAGGCTATGGCAGAAAAAAGAAAGTGACTGTCACCGGCTCTGTCGCCGATATAAAGACCGAGGACATCCTTGAAACCAAAACAGCAAATCTAGCCAATAATTTACAAGGTAGGATAGCTGGTCTTACCATAAATACCAGAGGCGGTGAACCTGGAGCAGATCAAGTAGACATTCGTATTCGAGGTATTGGAACTACTGGCAATACTCAACCGCTTTTTGTCATAGATGGTGTGCCAAATAGAGGTAGTTTTGAAAGACTTAACCCAAATGACATAGAAAGTATTTCTGTTTTAAAAGACGCTTCTGCAGCTATATACGGAGCTCAAGCAGCAAATGGAGTTATACTTGTTACCACCAAAAGAGGCAAAAAAGGAAAACCAACCGTAAGCTACGATGTTAACTATTCCATATCTCAACCTACAAGGCGTCCAGAATTAATGAATGCCTATCAGTACCTCACTTGGATAGATGAAATAAACGATAGAAACAACCGTCCTACAGAATTCACAGATATCATAAGACAATACAGGGATGGCAGCATTGACAGAACGCAATGGGGCGACACAGATTGGTGGGATGTTGCGACAGACGAATGGACGCCACAGATACAACATGCCTTAAATGTAAGCGGTGGCAGCGAAAATGTTCAGTATTTTTTATCGGGACAATACCTTAACCAAGATGCAATTTACATTGGAGATGCATATGGGTATCAACAATATAACATCAGATCTAATATCGATGCCAGAATAAACAAAAACCTAAAAATAGGTTTTGACCTAGCTGGTCGTTTTGGAAATACAGAAAGACCAACAGTAAGCACCGATCAACTGGTAAGACAAATATTTGTGCAACGTCCATTCGAATTTCCATATTTCGATAATGGATTGATACGAAAAACCAGTAATGGAAATCCCATAAGCCTCACAAATGGGGATAGCGGAACTAGAGATACTAAAACGAAAAAATTTGATTCAAAATTTTCTTTAAGATGGGATTTACCCTTTATCACCCAAGGTCTGTACATAGATACTTATGCCACTATAGATTACTATACAACAACAAGAAAAGACCTATCAAGACCTTTTGATCAATATGAATTTGATGAAGAAACAGGTGATTATGTCAATCTTAGATTTCAAACAGGAAACGTTAACCTATTCCAACAGTTTACAGAAGAGCTAAATCAGTTATACCATTTTAAAATAGGTTATGACAAAAGTTTTGGAAAACATAACATCAGTACATTTTTTGCTTATGAACAATTTCAACAAGAAGGGGAATTTTTCTTTGCTAGTCGACAGAATTTAATAACCGATGCTTTGCCTTTTTTATTTACCGGAGAAGACGAAAATCAAAACAACGGTGGAAGAGGCTTTCAAAATGCACGGCAAAATTATTTTGGAAGATTCAATTATAATTTTGATGACAAATACCTTCTAGATGTTACCATGCGTTACGACGGTTCATCCAATTTTGCTCCCGGAAATCGTTTCGGTTTTTTTCCTGCAGCATCATTTGGTTGGCGATTGTCTAAAGAAGCGTTTTTTCAAAGTAATCTTATAAGCGAACTTAAGGTAAGAGCTTCAGCGGGTTTATTAGGGAATGATCGTGTAAACAACTTTCAATTTTTGCAGATTTACAATATTGGCAATTCCTATATTTTTGGTGAAGATCCACAACGTCAAAATGGGCTTACTCCTAGTACTGTTCCAAACCCAGACATCACTTGGGAAACAGCCCAGAAATACAATTTCGGTATAGACTTTATCCTTAGAAAACGTTTCCTAGAAGGAAATATTGATGTCTTTTATGAAAGACGGTCTGACATCCTAGCGCCTCGAAATGCTTCAATTCCTGTTTATGCTGGACTTACTTTACCTGACGAAAATATTGGTGAAACATCCAATCAAGGTATCGAAATTCAATTAAGGCATCAAAACAGAGTTAGTGATGATTTTTCTTACACTATTGGTGGTCAATTTTCTTTTGCTGAAAGTAAAATAATATTTATCGACGAAGCTGAAAACATTCCTGAATGGCAAAGACGAACCGGAAAACCAATAGATTTTATTTTACTATATCAGGCAGATGGCATTTATAACAACCAAGAGGAAATAGACAACTCTGCGTCTTTTCCAGATGCCATTCCTGGCGATGTACGAATAGTAGACCAAAATGGAGATGGCGTGATTAATGAAAAAGACCAGATTCTCCTAGAAAATTCACCTACACCAAGAATTGTATATGGCTTTAATTTTGGTTTCGATTACAAAAACTGGAGTCTTAACTTTTTATTTCAGGGTCAAGCACAGGCACAAACGCTTTACAGGCCATTTGACCTTAATCAGCAATCCGAATTTTATACAGAACGTTGGCGTTCGGAAGTCAGAACACCAAACGCTACATTTCCAGGGGCATTCGACACAGCCAGTAGTAGTTTTAGAGAAGTTTCTACCATCTGGCTTCGAAACAATGCTTTTTTAAGATTAAGAAATGTTGAGTTGTCCCATGCAATGAGTGACAAGCTTATAAAACCGCTAGGTGTAAGTAGTGCACGCTTTTATCTAGCAGCAAATAACCCACTTATCATATTTGATAATGTAGGCATAAACGACCCTGAAAGCGTGTCTTCAACGGGATGGTTTTACCCTCAACAATTTTTAATCTCAACAGGTTTAACAGTAACTTTTTAAACAATGACTATGAAAATGACAAGATTAATTGGTTTACTATTTATAGCATTCGTGCTTAACAGTTGTAATGATGATATCCTCGATCTTAAACCATTGGATGCCATATCCGAAGAAGATGTTTGGGTAGACCTCAACTTAATCGAACTTTATGTGAATGATAGGTATAACGAATTGCCTCACGGCTATACCCAATGGGCTGGCGGTTTACGTATGACAGGTATTACAGACGAAAGTTACCATATGCATGAAGCACGATTCTTGGACAAATACACACAAGGAGGTTTAACCTCTGGTTCCTTAAACATGTATTACTTTAATGGATTCTGGTTGGATGCTTTCGAAGCAATTAGAAATCAAAATATTTTTCTAGAAAATATTGGAAACTACAACCCTACTTCAGCCGAAGAAGAACAAAGAATAACTCAATTGACGGCAGAAATAAGATTTATGAGGGCGTATTTTTATAATGAGCTCATTTCACGTTATGGTGGTGTCCCACTTATTACCGAAACCTTTAATATCAATTCAAATTTTGATGTTCCACGCTCATCATTTGACGATTGTACAGCATTTGTAATTTCAGAACTTGATGAAATTATACCTCACTTACCAAACCGAGATGAAGCTGTAGGAACAGATTTTGGACGACTTACCAAAGGTGCAGCTATGGGATTAAAAATACGATCCTTAATGATGCATGCCAGTCCATTATTCAATCCGAATAACGACACAACAAGATGGCAATTGGTAGCCGAAGCTTGTGAAGATCTATTTGCACTTAATCAGTACAACTTATCGTCAGATTACAGAAATATATTTCTGAACCCCTATGATTCTGAAGTGATTATGTTTAAACAATTTTTAAATCAATTTGGATTCGAACTAGTTGATGAGCTTTCGGATTTTTACTACCACTACAGAGGCGGACATAACATAAACGAATGGCGATTCCCAAATGGAGATGGCGGCTGGATAAGTGAAAATCCAAGGCAAGAATTTGTAGACCAATACGAGACCTTATCTGGACATATTCCCGTATTAGGTTACGAAGGAAATCCTGATAATTTACAGCCTATTATCAATCCGAATGCACTTGGCTTTAATCCTCAAAACCCATATGTAAACAGAGATCCAAGATTAAGGTATTCCGTTTTACACGACAATACACCTTTTAAAGGAAGAAACCTCGAAATGTGGGATGGTGGAAGAGATAGTCGAGATCCTGATGTAGATTTTTGGTGGAATGGCCATGTGTTAGGCTATGGGATAAGAAAAGGACTTGATGAGTCTTGGAATTTGAACGATGGCGTAAGTGGCCAACAGCCTTATGTGTATATGCGATTATCAGAATTTTACCTTACTTATGCAGAAGCTCAGTACCATTTAGGGAACAACGCAACAGCTGTAGAGTATGTAAACTATATCAGACAACGTCCAGGTGTAAATATGCCGATCATCTCTGCTTCTGGTGATTTACTCGACAAAATTAAACACGAAAGAACCATTGAACTTGCCTTTGAAGGAAACCGATGGTATGATGCACGCCGATGGAGAGATGCTGAAACAGATTTTGCTAAAGATATTGTTGCTGTAGATATTGAAAAAAATCCTGCTAATGGAAACAGAACATACAGGTATTACCTTTTTGAAGGCGAGACTGGCCTAAGAAATTTTCCTGATAACCACTACTTATGGCCAATCCCTATTGAAGAAATTCTAAAAAGTAACTTAGAGCAAAACCCAGGATATTAGTATGCAACGAATTTTTAATTATAAAAAACTGTTTCATCTATTGCTTTCCATCATGCTTATAATGGGTTCAATAGCATGTGAGGGCGAAGAAGCCAAACCTGTTGAAAATAACGAAAACCCAACTGATACCCCTCAAAATCCCTCCGTATTTGTTCTAGAAAATCTGGTATCGCCTGAACATTATCCAGGTATAGCTATTTATACTGCCAATATGGGTAAAGAAAGAAGCACGGAGGTGTATTCCGAATGGGTGATCAGAAAAAGCTCTAATGTGAGTGTAAATTCAGAAATACTGCGAAATGGATTTAATGCACTGCACAAAATTTCTTTTGATAGAATAGAAAATGCAAACGACTACATGGAATTTGTAATGTCCATTCACGGTAAACTGGTTAACCGCGTTCCCGTTCCAATTGAGTTTCTTCAAAATTTAGCAGGCATCTCCTTTAGAGCAGTGAGTTTTGAAACGCCAATCATTCTTACACTGGAAGCTTTTTCCATTGATGGCGTCTTACTAAAAACTGAAGATTTTGAAGTGAATCAAGAAACTATGCAAAATTTTGTAATGCCTATTTCATCTCCTGATTTGCATCATTTTGCTTTTAAAATAGATGGAAGCAAACAAAATACTCCAGGATTTTCTGAAGGTGCCATTGGTATAGACGATGTGTATTTAAACAATACCTCAAATACTACTTTTCAACCTCCTGCCGATGATACACAGTTTATAAACTGGCTAAAAACAGCAAGCTTAAACTATTTTATTTGGAATTATAGAGACGTTGGAGGTGGTCAAGGTGTAGTTATCGAAGATGCCTATGATGCGACTGTCGTTTCACTTTCGGGCATAGGGTATGCTTATGGCGCTTATGTAATTGCCGCAGAAGAAAATATAGTAACACCTCAAGTAGCACGAGAACGTATTTTAGCTATGCTAAAATGGCAGGAAGCGCAAAATTGGTCTAATGGTCTTGAAGGGATTCATGGGTTTCCTTACCATTATTTCGATATTAATGGAAATGGTTTATTTAATTCAAGCCCAGAAGCCGTAAGTACTATTGACTGGGCGATGTGTGCTGCAGGAATTAGAACCGTAAAACAAAAATATGCTAATGATAGTGAAATTGTTAGCCTTTGCAACACCCTGTTAAACAGACCACAATGGCATGAAACAATTCATGATAATCCTTCGGACACTTACAGGTTCAACAGAATTACAAAAGGCTTTTCTTCAAGTGGAACAAAAAATGGACAGGTCTGGGCAGATGCATTTTCTGAAGAAACAGATGTCATTTATTTGGAAGCATTGGCTTCCGGACAAGTTCCAAATTTAGATTTAAGTAGAATTTATAGAGAACTAAAAAATGGGTTTTATGTCAGCTGGTTTGGAAGTGGTTTTACATACAATTGGATGCAACTTTGGACAGGAACTGTGGAGCCCTATAAGACCAATAGTACTTCAGCCTATCTCGTAGATGCAACAACATCCAATACGTCTTTTGGAAATAACTACATGGGATTAACAGCATGTGCAACTGTTTCTGAAGTTGAACCCAATGGATTTATCAAATGGAGAAATTATGTTGGTAATCAAGGGTCTTCCGTTTCAGGAGCGATGTCAAACGAAGTTATTCAAGTTTCACCTGCTCCCTATGGTGCTGTATTGGCTTTACCATTTATTCCAAATGAAGCCATTCAATCTTTAAGACAATACGTGGAGCTTGGTTATTACCATCCTCTTTTAGGCTTGCCAGATAACATTAGAATGAGAGATATGCCAAATGGCATAAATGTCCCCGTACCAAATTGGAATCCTTACGATCTTAACATTGGAGCTATTTTTCTGGCTATAGAACAGTACCAGCAAAATAGAATTGCCCAGTATTATTTATCCGATCCTAACGCACAAAGTGCTCTTAACCAACTCATACAATCTTTTTAATCAATAAAAAATCATATGAAAACGAAATTGAAATTATTTACACTTTTTATAGCGGTTTCTACGCTTATAAATTGTAGTGAAAATGACGAACCAAACGTCGAGATTTTTTTTGATCCAGACGTTAGCACGCCAAATACCAACATTGGCCAAACGGTGACGTTTACAGACTATTCAACTGGTGTTCAATCCAGACTATGGACATTTCCAAGTGGAACGCCTTCAACATCAACAGAGCGTGAAGTAGATGTTCAATTTTCCGATGTCGGTTTGATAAACTGTACCATCGAAAACACCTTTATTGATGGCATCACAGAAACCAAAAGTGTTTTTGTACAAGTCGGAAGCGGACTCATTAATTATGATGTTTCTGCAATAAAGGTCGATGCCGGAGAGACCATCACTTTTACGGATAATTCTAATAGTGTAGAGTCCAGAACCTGGACATTCCCTGGTGGAACACCCGAAACATCAAGCGATGCTCAAGTAGATGTTGTCTTTAATCAAGAAGGTCCGGTAACTTGTGATTTAGAAGTCACATTTGCAAACGGAATCACCGATGCTCAGGAAATTGAAATACAAATTGGTAATGAAAAATACCCTAGAAATGTATTCAGTTTTGAAGATCTAGAAATCGCAGCGAATGTATGGCAAGCTTGGATTTCCAATGGTACAGACGATATGGTCTTTAGTATTGAAAATGAACCAGGTATGGGAGCTAATGAAACGAATGGTTTTGCTAAAATAGTTATCAATGCAGGTGGCGTCGAATCTCAATTATTCACAAAAGGTGTTGAAGGCTTTCCAAATGCGACGTTAGAAAGTTTTAAAACCTACGAGTTCAGTTTTTGGATAAAAAGTGAGGACTATAATGTCGTTACTGCTGCGGAAGTTAGCAACGAAAGTGAATTTCAAAACTGGTACAACTTTGCATGGTACAGCCCTATTCCAGAAGTAGGAAGCGATTGGTCGTTTAAAACCATCACTTTTCAAACAGGCGACTTATCTCAGATTTACGCTGAAGGAACCGCTAATAACGCCTGGACACAATTCAAGTTCATTCAACCTGGACCTGGTATCATCTATATCGATGAAATTTCACTAAAAGAAATCAACTAAACATTTAATTATAATTTACTAAATACAAATACTATAGTCTATGAAAACAATTACTTTCAATCTTATGGTACTGGCAGTTATGCTGTTATCATTTTCTGGTCAATCACAAACTTATGTTTACGACGACAATGTAAACTCTGGCATTTTTTTTCAAGGAACCGATGGTGCTGAAGTGGCAAATCCTATTTCGGATAGTGTAAACAGCAGCTCAACTTGTGCCATGTCTTCCACAGATGGCAACTGGCAACAAATTCAATTTTTTCCAAATATTTCAGTTTCTACAGGAGATAAGTTTTATTTCTCTGTGTATAATCCTAACAATGTTGGTCCTGGGCAAATTCAGTTTGAATATGCTTCAGCGCCTGGAGTTTGGCAATATGGCGGCGATGTTTCTTATGATTCTAATGCAGCAAATGGCTGGATAGAACACAATGTTAATTTAAATAGTCATGCAGGCGAGGTGATCAATAAAATTATATTTATGCCAGCAGGAAACAATTCGTCTAGTGTTTATGTTGATAATATTTATGTGCATACCGAATCCATAATAAATCCGCCTTCTGGACCAACTTATGTGTATAACGACAATGTGTCTTCTGGAATTTTCTTCGAATCTACTAATGGTGGTGAAGTGGCTAACCCTGTTTCAGATGACGTAAATTCCAGTGCCAATTGTGCATTTTCTGGTACTGATAATCCATTCCCTTGGTTAGAAATTCAATTTTTTCCAACTCCAAGCTACACTCCAGTTTCTGGGGACAAATTGTTCTTTTCTGTTTATAACCCTAATGCTTCACCTGGTGCACAAATACAGTTTAACTCTGGAGCATTTTTTGGAGGGAATGTTACTTATGATGCCACGAACACGACAGGTTGGGTGGAATACAGCATAGACCTCGATGATGAAATTGGTAACGAAATTACACAGGTTGTCATTTTTCCAACAGAAGGGACTTCAATAGGTGTATATTTAGATAATATTTATTTTCACAACGAATCTGTCCTTTCTCCACCTTCTTCTGGAACAACATATGTTTATAACGAAGATGTGTCTTCAGGTATTTTTTTCGAATCTACCAATGGTGGTGAAGTGGCAAACCCTGTATCAGATGCTGTAAATTCAAGTGCTAATTGTGCATTTTCTGGAACCGATAATCCTTTTCCGTGGTTAGAACTTCAATTTTTTCCTACACCGGCTTATACTCCAGTTGCAGGAGATAAATTGTTCTTTTCCATTTACAATCCAAACTCTTCTCCTGGTGCTCAAATTCAATTTAACTCTGGCGCATTTTTTGGAGGGAACGTCACTTACGATGCCAACAATACAACCGGTTGGGTGGAATACAGCATTGACCTTGATGACGAAATTGGAAGCCAAATAACACAAATTATACTCTATCCTACCGAAGGTACAAATATTGGTGTCTATATCGATAATATCTATTTTTCTAATTCATCGGTTTTAAGTGTTGAAAATTCAGCTTTTGTTGAAGAAGGTATATTCATAAATCAAGAAGGAGTAGTAAATTTTGAAAGATCTCAAAATGGTACAGAATTGTATGTTTTTGACATCACTGGACGTTTAATTTTTAACGAAGTTATCAATGGGAAAACTTCTGAAAATACATTAAACAAAAGAGGAATTTACATTGTAAAAGCAGCTAATGAACATGGAATAACGACTAAGAAGTTAGGTTTTTAATTTACATATATTTGATATTAACTTCTTTATAAGTTATTGATTAACAATAAACACCTTCCTTAATCCTCCCTTACTTCTACTAAGCTGAGTACAAGTTTGGGAGGAAACGGAAACCGGTTTCAAATTTCCAATAGAGGAGATTATCGGGGTGTTCATTATGACAATAACGGACTTTTCTTTTACCAAAAAAAAAAAATTATACTATGAAGTATCTTAAAATTCTATGCGCTTTTTTGTTCATTTTCAGTTCCATGCAAGCACAAGAGAGCATCCCATATCTCTCCATAAAAGGAACAGCCACTCAACTCATGGTAGATGATCAGCCGTTTCTAATGATTGCAGGCGAAGTTCATAATTCTTCTGCATCTACGGTCGAATACATGACGCCATTGTTTCCAACCTTGAAAGAGATGAACTTAAATTCGGTATTTGTAACATTGGCTTGGGAACAATTCGAACCAGAGGAAGGCGTTTATGATTATACTTTGGTAGATGCTATTCTAAAAAATGCCAGAGAAAACAACTTAAAAGTTGCGTTATTATGGTTTGCTTCTTGGAAAAATGGTGAATCTAGTTATACACCACTTTGGGTGAAAAAGGATACTAAACGTTTCTTTAGAGTAAAAACGAAAGAAGGTCTTGAGATTGAAACCATGTCTCCATTCTGTACAGCAACGAAAGAAGCCGATGCCAAGGCCTTCACTGCACTTATGACATATCTTAAAAAGGTAGACAAAGAGCGCACAGTGATACTTATGCAACCTCAAAACGAAGTTGGGATGTTTCAGGATATAGATTACAATAAAGAGTCTTTAAAAAATTATGAAAAAGATGTTCCCAAAACCTTAATGACATATCTCCAAAAGAACAAGAACAGTCTTGATAATTATGTCAAGACTGCATGGGAAAAGCAAGGTTATAAGAAAAAAGGCTCTTGGAAAGAAGTATTTGGCGATACACCAGAAGGAAAAACATTTTTTACTACTTGGGAATACGCAACATATATCAATTATATCGCGGAAAAAGGAAGAGCTGTTTACAATTTGCCTATGATGGTTAATGCTTGGATTGTTCAACAACCTAATGATTTGCCTGGTGTTTATCCTAACGGTGGACCAGTTTCAAGGGTGATAGACATCTGGAAGGCTGCAGCTCCTTCCATAGATATTCAGTCACCCGATATTTATTTGCCAAACTTCAAAGAAATTGTAGCCATGTACCATAGGGAAGATAATCCATTATTAGTCCCTGAATCGACTTCGGAAGTTGGCAGAGCTTATTATGCTTTTGGTGAACACGACGCTATATGTTATTCGCCATTTGGAATCGAAGATGCTTCAAATGATTTTTTATTTAAAAAATCTTACGCCGTTTTAAACGAAATTCAGCATTTGATTAAAGATTATCAAGGGACAGGTAAAATGCACGGTATTCTTCAGGAAGGAGACGAAACCTATAGAGATTTATACATGGGCGATTACAAAGTTAAAGTGATGTACGAAAAACCAAATGAACCTTCTTTCGGAATTGTTATTCAGACTGAAGACGATGAATTTATCGTTGCCGGAATGAACTTAAGTGTTTACTTTACTTCAGAAGTTAAAGGAAAAATTGGCTATATCGGTCAGGTTTATGAAGGGAGGTTTGACGACGAAAACTTTGTGCCTACAAGAATGATGAATGGAGACGAAACTTATCATAATTCTAGACTACGAGTTTTCGGTAGATTATTTACATCTTCAGAAAAACTTGAAAAAACTGAAAAAAAAGAAGGCGATCCTGATGCTTATTCACCGGCGACACAAAAGTCTATTATTACGCCAGGTATTTATAAAGTAATTGTATATCAACGATAAATGGAAGAACTTTAAGTTTTGCATAATTCATATTTACCATATAATGTGTTACTAATTTATGTTTAGTAATACATTGAAAAGCAATGCTTTATTATCATAATAACAGTTTAATTTTACAGATTTTAAGTTCAAAAAGGATTCAAAAATTTATTTTGAGTCCTTTTTGTCTTTTTTATTCAATTTGTATAACAGATAAGCAAAACCAGCTAAGAAATGTATAATTATAACTGCAGCGACGATATAGATTGTGGTATTGGATTGCATGAGGTTCTGTTTTACATTATGCAGACAACGATTAAAATATTCAGGTCAAAAATTATTTTCAAAACATGTTATCAACAGTATAAATATACATCATTATTTATTTAATTTTTTAAAAATATTTATTTTGATTATTATGGTGTGTTAATAGGTAGAATAACTTTTCCTTCACGAATTTGGTTTTTTCATTTACATAAAAATATCAGGAGATATTAACCTAATGCTCAGTTTTATTTATGTTGGTTTTAATGATTTAGAGGAGTTATTCACATTTGTTGATAAAGTTATTTTTGATAACTGTAAAATAATTTGAATTAAATAGTCCTGTGTATAACTAAAAGCTTTTCGTGAACATATTTTTTTTAAATACTAAAATCTATCCTTTGTTGTCATTGAAAGTTTTATATCAGGAATAATTTTGGTTAAAAGCAAATTATTTGAGCTTTATTTGGATTTTTATTTTCAACAATTGTTTAATGACGTAATTATCTATTAATCAAATATTTATATTATTTAGTTTACATTCAATTAACATTGAGTTAATTTACTGATAATCAATAGAAATGTATTATTCATGTCACTATCAAGTCAAATTTATTTTATTTGAATATTGTAATATCCATTCACAGGCATATAAAAATTGAATTATACGATAACTTTTTTTTTGAATATAAAGGTAAACTATCGACCTTGACTTTAATTGTACTGTTAACAAAATAGTCATCGGGATTATCATTCGTTATTACTGTTCATTTCGTTATTTTTGTATAAAACACTACATCATGAAAATTTCTATAGGCAACGATCACGCAGGAACTTCTTACAAAAATGAAATAGTAAATGCTTTGCACAAAGCTGGACACGAAGTTACCAATCATGGCACGGACTCAGACGCTTCGGTTGATTATCCAGATTTTATTCATCCTGTTGCCAACGATGTTGAACAGGAAAGTGCAGATTTTGGAATCATAATCTGTGGAAGCGGTAATGGTGCTAGTATGACGGCAAACAAACATCAAGGCATTCGTTCTGCATTATGTTGGAATAACGAATTGGTAGAATTGGCTAGACAACATAACAATGCGAATATATTAAGTATTCCAGCCAGATTTGTTTCTGTTCAACAGGCTTTAAAGTTTGTGGATTTATTTTTAAATACACCATTCGAAGGTGGTCGACATGAACGACGTGTCAATAAGATTGGCTGTTCATAAACAATAGGTTTTGACTCATCAGCATTCTATTTCGTCAGAAAAAAAACTCCTATTTAGTATTGTTCTGAATATTGCCATTACACTTTCTCAGGTTATTGGCGGCATTTGGAGCGGTAGTTTAGCATTGCTTTCAGATGCTTTGCATAATTTTACCGATGTTATTTCATTGATAATAAGTTATATCGCTTCAATTTTCTCAAGGAAAAATGCGTCGGTAGAACGAACGTTTGGTTTTAAACGTGCCGAAATAGTGGCGGCTTTTGTCAATGCATTGAGTCTTATCGTCATTTCAATCATTCTGGTTATAGAGGCGATTGAACGGCTAATAACTCCACAGGAGATTGAATCGAATATGGTAATTATCCTTTCAATTGTTGCAATTATTGGAAATGGTTTAAGTGTCCTTTTATTGCATGGCGACAGTTCTAAGAATATGAATATGAAGTCTGTCTACTTGCACCTGTTTTCAGACATGTTGGCTTCTGTAGCTGTCCTTATAGGTGGTTTATTAATGAAGTATTATCAGCTGTTTTGGACCGATAGTTTATTAACACTACTTATCGCGGCTTATTTATTGTACATGAGTTGGGATTTGTTGCAAAAGTCATTTAAAGTTATGATGTTATTTACGCCAAATGACATCAACATCAACGAAATTTCAAATACGATAAATTCTAAAAGAAATGTGACTAAGCTTCATCACGTTCATGTTTGGCAATTAAATGAACAAGAAGTACATTTAGAAGCGCATATTCTTTTAGCTAAAGATTTATCTATTTCTCAATTTGAAATTGTCCTTCAAGAGATACGAAAAGAGTTAAAAGAATTGTATGGCATCAATCATGTCACCATTCAGCCTGAATTTTTAAGTAACGATCCAAAAGATACCATAGTTCAAGATTAGTTATGAAATTTATACAAAGTACATTTAGCAATTTAAGTGTTCAACAGCTGTATGATATTTTGCAGTTGCGCTCAGAGGTTTTTGTAGTGGAACAGGATTGTGTGTATCAGGACATTGACAATTATGATCAAGTAGCCGTTCATGTCATGGGATATCATGAGGATACGTTGGTGGCTTATTCTCGTTTACTGCCACCTTCCACTTATTTTGAACAATCAAGTATAGGTCGCGTTATTGTGAAAGAAACATTTCGTCAATTTGGTTATGGCCACGACTTAATGAATTTTTCTATCAAATATTTGGCAAATCACTATCCTAACGATGTTATTAAAATTTCTGCACAGCAATATCTTATCAAATTTTATTCTTCGCACGGTTTTAGGATAATAGGTGAAGGTTATTTAGAAGACGGAATTCCACATATTGGTATGATTTTAGGGAATTAAATTTGCCGTTACGATTCTTAATCTTTAGCTAGTATTTTACGTTTTATAAAATTATATCGTAATTTGCTAGTAAGTAGTGAAATGATATAAAATGCAACAGGACTCCTTTTTTTTGATCAAACAAAAAATAGATCTCTACATTCGGAAATTTTATTTGAACGAACTTTTAAAAGGTTCTATTTTATTTTTTTCGACCACATTACTGTACTTCATCATTACTACCGCATTAGAATATTTTTTATGGCTGAGTAGTGCACTAAGGGCTATTTTGTTTTGGAGTTTGATTGTTGTCTCAATTTTGTTGTTATCTCGATTTATTCTATGGCCAATTGCTAAGTTGTTTAAGCTGGCGAAAGGCATAGATTACAGTGATGCCTCTAATCAGATAGGAAAACATTTTCCTGAAGTAAGTGATAAGCTTACAAATCTTCTGCAGTTGAAATCTCTAGGCACGGATAATGAACTTATCATAGCTGGTATCGAACAGAAATCCAAGGAACTCAAACCAATTCCGTTTCAACTGGCTATTGATTTAAGTTCAAATACAAAATATCTTAAATACGCGATTATACCAACGGCAATTATTATTGGATTAGCCTTGTTTGGAAAGCTCAGTTTTTTTACAGAATCCTATTCGAGAGTAGTAAATTACCAGACCTATTACGAACCACCAGCTCCATTCCTTTTCAATCTAGAAACCAATGACTTAACGGTCAATGAAGGTGAACATTTACAACTAGTTCTTAGTACAATCGGAGATATTGTTCCAGATCAAGTTAAAATTCATTACAATAGCGAATCTTATGTATTGCAACAACAGTTTTTAGGAAGTTTTACCTACAGAATTGACAATATCACAGAAGATTTTGAATTTAATTTTTCTGGAAATGGTTATAAATCAAATGATTATAGGGTTGAAGTGGTTAAGACACCTAAAATATTGGATTTAGAATTAAATCTTGACTACCCGAATTATACAGGTTTAGAAGATAAGACGGTATTTGGTCAAGGAAGTTTAGTGGTTCCAGAAGGCACGACTGTTAAATGGAATTTGACCACAAAGAATACAGATACGGTAGTCTTATATTCAAAAGAGGATGAGGATGTTTTCCTTAAGCAAGATGATGTCTTTTATTTGGAAAAGAAACTTGTTCAAGATTTGGATTACAATATTTCCACATCAAATTCAAATTTAAAAGATTTTGAAAATTTGTCCTATGTATTAAAAGTTACTAAAGATGAATATCCAAAAATTGAAGTCGAAGAAAAGATTGATTCAACGGATCAAGTGATAGGTTTTTACCAAGGCAAACTTTCTGACGATTACGGCATAAGTGCACTCAAACTCGTCTATTTTTCTACAGAAAATTCTAATGAGAAAGAGAGTGTTGATATACCGATAGACAGAGATAACTTTAATGTTTTTTATTACACATTTCCAAATGATGAATTGAAGTTAGTTGAAGGACGAACATATCAATATTTTTTTCAAGTATTTGATAATGATGGAGTTAATGGAAAAAAGTCAACAAAGTCACAACTGTTTGGCTACAAGGAAAAGACGTTATCTGAACTAGAAAATGAATTATTAAACAAACAAAATAGAAGTTTAGACAGTCTGAATTCTGGTCTAAAAGAGTTAAAGAATCAAAAAAAGGATTTAGAAGAATTACAACAGCTTCAAAAGGAAAAGCAGCAACTCAATTATTCTGATAAACAAAAGTTGTCTCAGTTTATTGATCGACAGAATAAGCAACGAGAGATGATGAAGGATTATATGAAGTCACTCAAAAATTCTTTGGACAAGTTTAATCCTCAAAATAATCAGGAAGAAAAAGAAGCATTACAAGAAAGACTTATTAATAATGAGAAATTGCTTCAGCAGAATGAAGACTTACTAAAGGAGTTGGAAGAATACCAGAATAAGTTAGAGAATGAAGAACTACAAGAAAAATTAGAGAAATTCTCAAAGTCCTCTAAACAACAAGAACGAAGTTTGGAACAACTTCTGGAGCTTACTAAACGATACTACGTTGAACAAAAGGCGCAGAAGTTAGCTGAAGCACTTAATAAATTGGCTGAAGTACAAGAGAAACTTTCAGAAGTTTCTGATGATAAAGAAGCAGAGATTCAAAAAGAATTAAATAAGGACTTCGAAAATTTACAAAATGAGTTAAATAATTTGGAAGAAGAGAATTCCAAGCTGAAACAGCCAATGCAGATTGAAAGGGATGAAATTGCAGAGGAAGAAGTAAAGCAAGAACAGCAACAAGCTCAAGATAATTTAGATGAAAGTGAGAGTGATTCTAATGATTCTCAAAAACAGGAACAATCTAAGCAATCTGCTAATCAAAATCAAAAGAAAGCCTCTGAAAAGATGAAACAAATGTCCTCTTCTATGTCCCAATCGATGATGAGTATGAGTGCTGAGCAGAATGAGGAAGATGCAGAAACATTAAAACAAATCTTAGACAATCTTATTACCTTTTCAAAGGAGCAGGAAGATTTAATGAATGATTTTAAGTCATTAGATTCTACCAATCCACTTTATGCCGCTAAATTAAGAAGACAGGGTCAACTTCGTGAAAATTTCGAACATATCGACGATAGTTTATTTGCACTTGCGCTTAGAAATCCTATGGTGTCTGATAGAATTACTTTAAAGCTTACCGATATTCAATTTGATATCGATAAAAGTTTAGAACGTTTAGCAGAAACGCAAATTCGTTTAGGAACGACTAGTCAGCAGTATGTCATGGTCAACTCCAATGAATTGGCTAACATGTTAGACAATAGTTTGGACAATATGCAGATGAGTGGTAGTGGTTCTGGTCAAGGTTCGGCGAAAGGCAAGTCTGGTAAGAAACCTGGTCAAGGTCAAGGCCAAGGATTTCAATTGTCAGATATTATAAAGTCTCATGAAGAGATAACAAAACAGATGGGCAAACAAGGTTCAAAACAAGGTCAATCTGAACAGAATGGAAATTCAGGCAAACAAGGAAAATCTGATAAATCCAATCAAGAAGGCAAATCAAATGAAAACGGAAAGGATGGTGAATTTGGACAACAAGGCGGTTCAAAAGGAGATCCCAAGAATGGAAACAAGGAAGGTAACAATCCAAATGGAGAAAAAATAAAGGAAGGTTACAACGAAGAAATGTCTGGCGAGTTATTTGAAATCTATAAAAAACAACAAGAGCTTCGTGGACAGTTAGAAGATCGCATTGAAAAATTAGGTTTACAAAAGGAAGCGAGAAATTTGGATAGAAGTTTAGACCAATTAGAACAGGACTTATTACTAAAGGGTTTTTCTTCTGATGTTTTAAAGCAAATGGAAAATATAAAACACCAATTACTAAAACTTGACAAGGCTGCTCAACAACAGGGTCAAGATAATAAGCGCCAAGCAACTACGAATTTCAATGATTACAATGCTGATAGTAAAGCTATGGATAAGTTAAAAGAAAATGAATTTTTCGAAACACTAGAAATATTAAACAGACAACAATTACCTTTGCAACTTGATTATAAAGATTTGATTAAGAAGTATTTCAATGACAAGTCAAATTAATTTTGTGTTTAGAGATGTTCAGGATGTTGGAATTAGTGATTCTTTGAAATCATGGATTCTTAAGGTTGTAGAGAATTTCGATTATTCTATATCAGAAATCAATTATACGTTTATGTCGGATGAGTCGTTGTTACAACTTAACAAAGACTATCTCGGGCATAATTACTATACAGATATCATTACTTTTGATAATACAATAGGCAAAACTATTTCTGCTGATATTGCTATAAGTCTGGATAGAGTAAAGGACAATGCTACAGGTATGAACATTTCTTTTGATTTGGAATTAAGACGAGTGATGATTCATGGTGTTTTGCATTGCCTAGGTTTTGGAGACAAAACACAACAAGAGCAACAGTCAATGCGACTTTTAGAAAATGAAATGCTGAACATGTTCCACGTGGAACATAATAAAAATACACACTAGAATGTTTAATGAAATATACGATGTAATCGTTGTTGGCGGCGGTCATGCGGGTAGTGAAGCAGCAGCGGCTTCGGCTAATATGGGTTGTAAGACGTTGTTAGTTACGATGAATTTGCAAAACATCGCACAGATGTCTTGTAATCCAGCTATGGGAGGAATCGCAAAGGGTCAAATTATTCGTGAAATTGATGCCCTTGGAGGCTATAGTGGAATAGTGTCAGACGAATCTGCGATTCAATTTAAAATGCTAAACCGGTCTAAAGGCCCAGCCATGTGGAGTCCTCGTGTGCAATCGGATAGGATGCTTTTTGCTCAGCGATGGAGAGAATTACTAGAACAAACGGATAATCTTGATTTTTATCAAGAAATGGTGTCTGGTATTATTGTTGAAAATGATAGCATTGTTGGAATTAAAACAAGTTTAGGTTTGACCATCAAAGCCAAGTCAGTTATATTAACAAGTGGAACATTTCTGAATGGATTGATTCACATTGGTGAAAAGAACTTCGGAGGCGGTAGAGCTGGAGAAAAGGCATCTACGGGAATAACGGAAGATTTAGTAAAACTTGGGTTTAAAGCCGGAAGGATGAAAACGGGTACACCTCCAAGAGTTGACGGCCGCTCTTTAGATTTCTCTAAAATGATTGAACAACCTGGTGATGATGTTATTGGTAAATTTTCCTACCTCGATAATGTCAATATTATTAAAAGTCAAAGGTCATGTTATATGACTTATACATCGCCTGAAGTACATGATTTGTTAAGAGAAGGCTTTGACAGATCTCCAATGTTCAATGGGCGCATACAAAGCATAGGTCCAAGATACTGCCCAAGTATTGAAGATAAAATCGATCGTTTTGCAGATAAGGATAGACATCAAATGTTTATAGAACCTGAAGGTTGGAATACCATTGAGTTTTATGTCAATGGATTTTCAACTTCGCTGCCAGAAGATGTTCAGTTTAAAGCGTTGCGTTCCGTTAAGGGTTTTGAAAATGTCAAGTTTTTTCGCCCGGGTTACGCCATCGAATACGACTTCTTCCCTCCTACTCAACTCAATCATACCTTAGAAACCAAACTTGTTAAGGGCTTATTTTTTGCAGGTCAAATTAATGGAACAACAGGTTATGAAGAAGCAGCGTCACAAGGTTTAGTAGCTGGTGTCAATGCAGCTTTAAAAATACAACAACAAGATCCATTTGTATTAAGACGAGATGAAGCCTATATTGGAGTTTTGATCGACGATCTAATTACCAAAGGAACGGAAGAGCCTTACCGAATGTTTACGTCTCGTGCGGAATATAGAACCTTATTAAGACAAGATAATGCGGATATTCGACTAACAGAAAAATCCTATCGTATGGGATTGGCATCCGAGCGTCGAATGACTTTGGTAGATAAAAAGATAACTGATACAAAGAACTTTGTGGATTTTTTCAAAACTACAAGTGTAACTACGGCGGAAATCAATCCAATTTTGGAGTCAAAAAATTCACAACCAGTAAAACAACAAGGTAAATTATTTAAAATATTCGCTCGTCCAAATGTATTTTTGGAAGACTTAAAACAGTTAGAAAAAGTATCCACTTATATTAATGAAAATAACATAGATAAAGAGGTAGAAGAACAAACAGAAGTGCAAGTAAAATATGCTGGTTATATTGAAAAGGAAAAAAATAATGCAGACAAACTGAATCGTTTGGAATATGTAAAAATACCAGAGCAATTTGATTATTCCCAGTTAAAATCTATGTCCTACGAAGCTCGAGAAAAATTATCAGAGATACAACCCAAAACAGTCTCTCAAGCGTCTCGGGTAAGTGGGGTAAATCCGAGCGATATTTCAGTTCTATTGGTACATTTAGGACGTTAACCATTTCATAGTTCCACGTGGAACAATGGCATGAAAGTAAAAGACTATTTTTTATCTCAAGAAGAATTTGAAGTTGTTCCTTCGAGTTATAAAGGTATTTTAGAAACAAGACCTAAACTTTCGGATAGCGAACTAGCAAAGTATTATGCTTCTGATAACTATATTTCGCATCAGACAGAATCAAAATCATTGATGGATGCTGTTTATCAAAAAGCTAAAAACTTTATGATAAATAGAAAGAAGAAGTTGATTTATTCTTATCACAAAGAAGGTGTAATATTGGATATTGGCACTGGAACAGGAGATTTTCTAAAGGTATTTCCTAACGAGAAATGGATAAAAAATGCTATCGAGCCAAACGTTGACCTTCATGAAAAACTCAAAAAAGAACGGGTTGGCATCATTTCTTCAATATCGCATTTAGAAGAATCAACGTATGACATAATTACTTTATGGCATAGTTTGGAACACATACCGAACCTAGAAGAAAGTATATTAAGAATGAAAGCTTCTTTAAAACCAAATGGTATTATCATAATAGCTGTTCCAAATCATAAATGTTATGATGCAAAATACTACAAACAATTTTGGGCTGCTTGGGATGTGCCAAGGCATGTTTGGCACTTTTCAAAATTTGGAATAACAACTCTTTTTGAATCCTATCAACTCAAGTTGATCAAAATACGTCCATTGTGGTTGGATGCATTTTATATATCTATGGTTTCAGAAAAATATCGAAAATCCAATAATATGTTAAGAGCAATTCTAATCGGAAGCATTTCAAACGCATTTGGAATGCTTAAAAATGAGTTTTCGTCTTTTACTTATGTTTTTAAACACGAACAGAAATAGGCCTTTATCATTATATTAAATATTTTTAAAACTCGCTTAAATCAGCTTAAAATAAGTCGTTTTTTATATAACTAAACAATAATTTATATTTAATTGATAGAATTTTCTTATAGTTTGGTTTTAAGAGATTTTTATTCATAAAATTTGTATTTCATTAAAACTCCAGATAAACCTAAATTCACCCCTAAACAATGATTATGAAAAACATCAATCTTTATTTTCCACTGTTGCTTTCTGCATTTATATTATTTTCATGTCAGAATGATAAAACGGCATTTGTCGATAATTTGGAAATCGTAGATAATTTTGAACTATTAAAAAGTAAAGAAGCTTTTTATAAAGAAGCTGAAGATTCTCTAAAAGTAAGAATTGAAAAAATTGTGGAACAAAGTGGCTACCAAGCGAAAGTTCAAAAGTATCAATCTGAGAGAGGTAAAATGCCAAAAGCTGAGGAAGACAAGTTGTATAATGAGCTTGTGCAATTGCAACAAAGTATAAGTCAACAGCAACAATTTGCGAATCAGGAGCTACAACAGCGAAAAACTCAAGCAATAGACTCTATGATAGGATTAGTAAAATCATTTGTCAAAGAGTATGGCAAAGAGAATGGGTATTCCTATATTTTTGGAAATACAGATTCAGGACCGATCATTTACGGAATAGAAACATCGGATATCACTGATGACATAGTAAAAGGTTTAAATATAAAATACCCAGTGAATTCGTCAGAAGATCAAATTCTAGAGGAAGAAGAAGCTACATCAGAGCAATCAGAAAATTAGCGAAACAACCTTATCCTCTCGCTCTTATGATTTAGTCATATTTATTTAAATTTAAGTAACATTAAATTTTCATAATTTTAAAGATAGCTTAAATTTGACATCAAATTTATGTATGTCCGAGACTTATTTAGAACCGATCATCAAGGTAATTGAAGAGAATTACGAGATTCCTCAATTGAACGCTACAAGAAAAATTTCAGCTTTACTGCCAAGCGATTATTACCAAACTGATAAACGATATCCAGTGTTGTATCTTCAAGATGGTCAAAATTTGTTCAATCCAGAAGCGCCATATGGCGATTGGGCCATTGACAAGTCCATGGAAAGACTTAAAGCAGAAGGTTTTGGAGATGTCATAATTGTAGCTGTAGATCACGGTGAAGAAGAACGTATTACAGAATATTTACCTTACTATCACCCTAGATTCGGCGATGGAAAAGGCAAATTTTACATTCAATTTTTAATAGAAAAATTGATTCCTTACATCAATAAAAATTATAGAACTTTAACCGATTTTGAGCATACGGGTATTGGAGGCAGCTCTATGGGAGGCTTGATCAGCTTGCACGCAGGATTACGAAATCCAAGGGTTTTTGGCAAAATGATGATCTTCTCCCCTAGCCTATGGATTTCAAAAATTATATTCGATCACACAAAAAGCTTTTCGCCATTGCAAGAATCAAAAATATATTTGTATGCTGGTGGAAAAGAAAGTATAGAACATCTCCCAAATGCCAAACGTTTAGGAACCATTATCTCTGAAAAAATGGTTAAAGGCTATCACATCGACTTTCATTTTTCAATAAATAATGAAGGTAGTCATTCCGAAATATATTGGAGAGAAGAATTTCCAAAAGCTGTGAAATGGCTTTATTTTAATCAATAAAAAATTATGAATTTTATCTATTCTTCAACAATCAATCAAGAGATTGATGTTATTATTCCTTGTTCGAAAGTAAACCTACAACAAGTATTACAGTCAATTCATTTGAATAATGCGAATTTTGAAGCAGATTTTGCGTCATATACCACACATTATCTAGATAATGGAAGGAAAATTTACCTTTTAGGCTTAGGCGAAGAAAAACATTCCGCAAAAATTGAAGAAGCTTTTAGATCATTCACTTTTGATACCAATAAATATTGGGAAAATCAAATTCAATTGGATGTGAGTAATCTAACAGAGAATCAAGTTATAAAAGCAGCTATTGGAATAAAACTTTCAGACTACTCTATTGGTAAATACAAGAGTAAACCTGATAAATCTGTTCAAACAGAAATAGTTTTTGTTTCAACACAAGATGTAACCAAATTGATAAATGAAGGCTACGAAACTGCTAAAACAATCAATCGAATCAAGGCTTTGGTTGATGCCCCACCTAATGTGAAAACACCTGATTTTCTTGCAAATTGGGCAAAGGATTCGGCGACGAAATACAATTACACGTGTAACGTTTTAGAAGAGAAAGAATTAAAGGAATTAGGTTTTAAAGCTTTATTATCTGTTGGTCAAGCTAGTATAAATCAATCTGTTGCAATAGTAACGGAATACAAATCAAAAAGCTCTGATGCAATAGATTTGGCAATAGTTGGAAAAGGCATTACTTTCGATAGTGGTGGTTTGTCAATTAAACCTTCAACTAATTTGCATTACATGAAAAGCGATATGGGTGGCGCTGCCGTTGTTCTCGGTATAGTCGAACTTATCGCTAAACTTAAGCTGAATATCAACATAATTGGTGTAGTTGTAAGTGCTGAAAATGCCGTGGGTGCCAATGCGTATCGTCCTGGCGATGTTATTGGTTCCTATTCAGGCAAAACCATTGAAGTTATCGACACAGACGCCGAAGGCAGATTGGCTCTTGCCGATGGAATCAGTTATGTTATAGATAAATACAATCCAAAAAACTTGATAGATATTGCGACGCTCACAGGCAGCGTTGTTAGAACTTTTGGTTATTCTGCAGCAGGATTGTTTTCAAATAATACAGAATTGTCAACAGCTCTGGAGTCAGCAGGAAACATAGTTCATGAAAGGCTTTGGCCATTGCCATTGTGGGAAGACTATGAAGAAGATTTACATTCGGATGTTGCTGATATTAGAAATTTTAATGGCAAACCTATTGCTGGTGCGATTAATGCGGCTAAATTTTTAGAGGCTTTTACAGAAGGTCATGAAAACTGGGTTCATTTAGACATTGCTGGCGTTGCTTTTGGCAGTTCAAAATATGCTAAAATGAAAAGTGCTAGTGGTTATGGCATTCAATTATTAATTACTTTTGTCAAAGCTTATTTTTAAATCAAATATTTTTCAATAATTTATAAATCAATTTGTTATGTCTAATCCTAAGAATTTTTTGTGTATATGTACTTTCTTTAAAGGGCAAGATTTTTTAAAACAATGTAAAGCAGAAGGTCACAATGTTTTTCTGTTGACTAAAAAAAGTTTGGAGCATGAAGATTGGCCTTGGCAAGCAATCGATGATGTCTTTTACATTGATAAATGGAATATTGAAGATGTCAAAAAAGGTTTAGCTTACAAATTTAGAACGATTAGTTTTGATCGTTTTGTAGCTCTTGACGACTTTGATGTCGAAAAAGTAGCAACGCTAAGGGAACACTTCAGAATGCCAGGAATGGGTGTTACAACTGCACACTATTTTAGAGATAAATTAGCGATGAGATTAAAAGCTAAAGAAGAAGGCATAAACGTTCCTGAATTTACGGATTTGTTTACAAATGATGGTATAAATCACTATGCAGATAACGTAAGTCCTCCATGGTTGATAAAACCTAGAATGGAGGCTTCGGCGACCGGCATAAAGAAAATTCATTCTAAAGACGAATTATGGGATGTTGTACATTCTCTTGGTGACGAAAGAGATGCTTATCTTTTGGAAAAATTTGCTCCCGGCGATGTTTACCATGTTGATGGCTTAAACAACAATGGAAAAGTTATATTCTCTAGAGCTAGTAAGTACTTAGACACACCATTTGAAGTTGCTCACGGTGGTGGAATTTTTAGGTCCGTATCGTGTAAAATTGGCACTGATGAAGAAAAGGATTTGAAAAAAATGAACGAAAAAGTCATGAAAGCTTTTGGCATGCAATATGGAGCTTCGCATACGGAATTTATAAAGTCGAAAGCAACAGGTGAATTGTTTTTTCTGGAAACATCTTCTCGAGTTGGTGGTGCAAATCTTGCAGAAATGGTGCAGTATGCCTCTGGAGGTATTAATCTTTGGGCGGAATGGGCAAAGTTGGAATCCACAAACCTTACCAAAACAGAATACAATTTACCTGAAATACAAAATACTTATGCCGGTATAGTAGTGTCGCTAAGCCGTTTTCAGCATCCAGATACGTCAAGTTTTACAGATCAAGAAATTGTTTGGCGGATGAATAAAGAATGGCATATTGGTTTGATTGTAGCTTCCGATTCTAGCGAAAGGGTTTTGGAACTTCTAGACCAATATACGCAACGCATAGCGAACGAATTTCACGCCAGTGTTCCAGCTCCAGATAAGTCGGAGTAAATTTTAGCTGGAATTTTACTTTAAAAACAAAAACAGCTTTGATATTAAAGCTGTTTTTGTCGTTTTTAAGCGACTTTTAAAGATTAAACTATGTTCGTATTGAATTACAGCTCAAAATAAGCCGTAGAGCCACCTACCCATGTTTTATCTTTATTGTACCTCACTCCTACCATTTCGCCTTTGCTTAATCTTACAAGATTACTGGCTATTTCAATTTTATCGGTTTTGGAGTTATGAATCATAATCATTCTGATTTCAACTTTTGCATCGATGTCTTTGGTCTTGACAATTGGTGCATAACTCACTTTTTCTTGTAAAATATAGTTCGATTTATTTTCAATAGACTCGATAATTTCAGGAGTAACATTGATATGAACACCTGCACCGGCAAAAGAAAACATAGGTTTTAAGACGTAGTTTTCAAGATCCTGAGGTAGTTCTTCAAGTTTATCCAAAAAGAAAGCTTTTGGCACGTACTTTCCTTTTAGAACAGGTAATAAATACTTACTTATTCTAAAAAACCAGTTCGGATGTCCAATCCATTCAATATCTAAATCGTCCTGAAAACTGAACGACATTTGTAAGTCCTCATGCTGATATAACTCATCAAAAATGACCCGATTAAATACTTTTTCAATTTTTATCTCTTCTTGGTTTTCATTGAGATAGTATAAAGATTTGCCTTTTTTA
Organism: Bacteroidia bacterium; assembly: GCA_030429455.1. GTDB lineage: Bacteria > Bacteroidota > Bacteroidia > Flavobacteriales > Flavobacteriaceae > Psychroflexus. The sequence goes on from JAUIFC010000004.1 coordinate 64,266, forward strand.
ATAATGTCTCGAACGCAAACAATTTCAATTCCTAAGATGTCTCGAGTGACATAAAAATCGACCGCCGTGGTTTGATGGTGCGGATCGAGTTCTAACAAAACAACCTGTTTCGGGTCTGTATCGCCAACAATCTCTTGTCTAAGCATCTCAACATATTCCATATGTGGCATGCCTTGCACGTGTTGATGAAAATTATCTGGAATAGTATCACCAAAATGCTTTCGATACATACTGTTTAGAAATATCTGAAAGCCATAAAGTGTAGGAAAACCCTGTAATTCAATAAGTTTAGGGGAAAGATTACCATCCTGGTCTTTACAAATTCCAAAGTCGAACTGAACAAATTTTGGTACATCATTCTCGTTTGGAATCTTATGAGTAGGATCGAGAAAGGCCTCTTCTGTAAGCGCTTTAAAACCGGGTTGCTCGATAACTTTTATAATGTCGTTACAAGCTTCTATCAGCTGGTTTTTAAAGGTTTTGTCTAAGAATACTGGCGTCTCTGCAATTCTAAATTTTGGCGTGTAGTGGTAAGTTTCTTCAATATCTTTGAGGAAAACTTGATATTTTTCCTCTGTAAACTTAGCATTGTAATTTTCTCTTATGGAATCTATCATGCTGTTTGTTTAAGTGTGTTGTTCAACCAATTTTGGTTGTAAAGCGTTGTTGATAAAAAGTGGAAGAATAGTGTTGTAAGTCAGTTCTAATTTGTCTGGATCATTCATTCTAAATATCATTTGGTTGTATTTTTTTTCACCAAAACTTTCAATCACTTTTTTCTTATTTTCTTCTTTTTTAAAGTGCTTTTCCATGCTAATAGGTTCAGCTTCAGGATGGTATTGCGTACCAACAAATTCGTCTGAAAACCTCACAGCCATGATTGCACGTTCAAGCTCCACGTGCGTTCTTATTTTTTCTAAACTCAAGATTTTAGCTCCGTGCTGTTTAAACACCCTAAGGTTGGGCTGAATAAGCTGAAAATCCCTAGAATCCACAGCAAAATAAGGATCAGGCAAACCTTTTAAAACAATGTCTTTTTTACCATTTTGAGTTTTATGTACCCGTAAAATACCGAAAGAAGTACTTTTTCTTGGTTTTATTTCACCAAGATTGAAGTAATCGCAAATAACTTGAAAAGAATAACATATAAAGAAAACATGCTTCTTGGCACCGGTATCTTGCTTGTTTATATCCCATAGATGTTGCATGAGATCAAGGTATGGTTTTCGCCATTCTGCATCGTCTAGCGGAGACCCAGGACCACCGCTTGAAATGTAAATATCGAAACTTGTGTCTGGAATTTCGTTTTTTCCTCTCACGTCAAAAACCTGATAATCAATGGATGACGTGTATTTTTCAACAATTTCAACGATACACCTTAGGCCTTGGTTAGGGACATTATTATTCATGTCCAACACCGCTAAAGTTTTCTTCTTTTCCTTTGACATTATATTCCTTCTATGGTTTGTGCTGTAAGGTAATCCACAACATCAACCAAATTATTAGTCTTGTGATGTACTTCCAATTGTCTATCCGCTCCGGTTCCTTTCTTTAAAATATCTTCGATTTTTTCAATCTCGTGTCTCGAACCTAAATCGTCTACAACATCGTCTACAAAATCCAATAGTTCTCTGATAAGATATCTGGTGCTTACTTCTTCCTCTTTACCAAAATCGATCATTTTACCATCTACACCATACCTTGCTGCTCTCCATTTATTTTCATTGATAAGCGCCGAGTGGTAATTCATGAAATTAAGGTTCTGAACTCTTAATTTATAAAGTTTTGCCACAGTGGCTTGAATAATGGCTGTGATACATACGGTTTCTTGAATGGTCAACGGTACATCACAAATTCGGACTTCTATTGTAGGAAAAAATGGATGAATTCTTACATCCCACCATATTTTCTTAGGATTGTCTATACATCCTGTTTTTGTCAAAATATCCAAGTAATGCTCGTATTCCGCATAGGTATTAAAAACGCTCGGAATTCCTGTTCTTGGGAACTTATCAAAGATTTTTGATCGGAAGGATTTAAACCCTGTATTTCTACCTTCCCAAAACGGTGAGTTTGTGGAAAGCGCGTAGAAATGTGGTAAAAAATACCTTATGGAATTTACCAGATGTATGGCCATAGATTTGTCATCCACACCAACATGAACGTGCAGTCCAAAAATTAAATTTGATCTTGCAGTGTCTTGTAATTCGTTGATGATTTCATCGTACCTAGGATTAGGTGTAATAAGTTGCTTTTGCCATTCTGAAAACGGATGTGTTCCAGCCGCCGCAATCTTAAAACCTAAAGATTCTGCTACTTCAGAAATGGTTTTTCGTAAGTGAGTAACTTGTTCTCTTGCATCGTCGATATCCTTACATATGTTCGTCCCAACCTCGACAACAGCTTGGTGCATTTCTGCTTTGACCTGATCTTCAATAATTTTTGAAGCTTCGGTTACAATCTGTTGATCATGTGACGTCAGTTCTCGACTTTTGGGATCGATTACCTGATATTCTTCTTCTACACCTAAAGTAAATTCCATAATGCTATTTTAAAAAAATTGAGATTGTTTAAAAATACAATTACTTCTTTGCTTTTGTTGTTTTTTTGGCTGCAGGCTTTCTAGTTGTTGGCTTTTTGGCCGCAGGTTTCTTTGCAACAGGTGCTTTAAATTGGTCTGAAACAAAAGTTCCCCAAGTTAAATTCATTTTGCCTTTTTTGTAAGTTTTTGCTTTTGCAATGGCAAGGTTTGCAGCATTTTCCACAATCCACTCAAAGTTATCTTTACCTACCGAATGGATATCAGCATCGGGTGCAGGATTACAAAAATCGATTGCATAAGGTACGCCGTCACGAACTGCAAATTCAACCGTATTGAAGTCGTAACCAAGCGCTTTATTAAGCTTGATACAGTATTTTTCTACCAAATCAAGAATCTTTTTATCTACTTCTGGGCCGTCAATGACGTATCTTAAGTGATGTGGATTTCTAGGTTCGTATTGCATGATATGAACATTGTCTGTTCCCAGTACATAGCATCTAAAGTATTCTTCAAATTGAATCTCTTCCTGAAGCATCATGACCAAATTTTCGGTTTCTCCATGCTTTGTCCATAAATCTTCAGCATTTTCAACGCGGTAAACACTTTTCCAACCACCACCATCATGAGGTTTCATATACGCAGGAAAACCAACAGTATCGAACATTCTGTCCCAGTCGAAAGGGTATTTTAAATTTCTAAACGAATTCCCGTCGGTATTTTCTGGGTGTTGAGATGTTGGCAAAATGAATGTTTTTGGCACAGGAACACCAACTTTTTCAGCTAATGCATTGTTGAAAAACTTTTCGTCTGCACTCCACCAAAATGGATTATTGATAACAGCAGTACCTGTAATAGCCGCATTTTTAAGATAAGCTCTATAAAACGGCACATCTTGAGAAATACGATCGATAATAACGACATATTCGTCAGATTTTCCTTGTTCCACAGCGTCTATGGATACAGCTTCAGCCATCATATTTTTGATGCCTTGTTCTTTGATTTTTTGGTTTACGCGATCGATAAACGCCCAAGGAAAGGTATCTTCCTGACCAAATAAGATTCCAATTTTTTTCATGAATTTATAAGAATAGTTGTTTAAATTTTTGATAAATAATGCGGGAACATTCTGTGCCATAATGGCCAATCGTGTTCAGCCCACCTGTGTTCGTCCCACCAAAATGGTATATTTTTGTCATTTAAGATTTTAGCCATTTTTTGATTGGCCTCAAGGCAAATATCCCATTCGCCAACACCTAAAACAATATCCATGTTCCATAAGTCAGGATGATTGGCATTCGGCATATAATCTACTGGATTGTTAAAGTAAACATTGTCATCATAATAACCGTCCATAAAGGATTTGATATCAAAAGCGCCACTCATACTAAACATATGACTTACACGATCGGGATGCCTAAAAGCAAAGTTTGCAGCTTGATAACCTCCGAAACTTGGACCGGCAACAGCTACTTTATGCATTTGTTTGTCATGACAGATTCTGTTTACCAATTCGTTCATGATAAACGTGTCGTACCAGATATGATTTTTCACTTTATGAGCAGGATGCAGACTTTTGTTGTACCAACTCATGTCGTTAATGCTGTCTGGACAATAGATTTGAATCAGACCTTGTTCCAAGAACCACCTTGCGGATTCTATTAGTCCTCTGTCTTTACATTCGAAATATTGACCTCCTGTTGTAGGAAACAAAATCACTGGATAACCTTGATGTCCAAAAACCAACATTTCGATGTCTGCACTTAATGTTGGCGAATACCATTTAAAATATTCTTCTTTCAATTTGTGTATTTAAAAATTTTTGCAAAAGTATCTTATTTTATTGATATACAACTGTTTTAACTTTAAAAATTAAAATTGAAAAAATAATCTTCAGCGAAAACCTTTTCGTAAAATAGTATCAACATTGCTAGTGTGGTTATAAAGCTGAATAGCGTTACAGATGACAACGATTTTGCTCAAAACACAAAATTTTGATTTCGAAATTTAACCCCATTAGTTATAACAATCGTTTTAAAATCAGATCTACATCGATTAACAAAATGCTAAAGACACCAACAACAATTAGTAGCTTTAGCAGGTTATGAAGTATCCTAAAATGAATTTTTTTTGATGAAATCCATACTAAAAATCCTAAGCCAATATATGCTAAAAAGCTTAAGTAAAAGTAAAATACCATATAGCCTAAATTGAAGTAATATAGAAACAGGCCATTTAAAACTATGGCTATTGCTATTAAACAGCTTAGTAAAATTTTGGTTCTTTGTTCTCCATAAATTACAGGAATGGTTTTATAATCTTGGGCAAAATCGCCTTTAAGGCTTTCTAAGTCTTTGATAATCTCTCGAATTAGGATAAGTAAAAAGAGAAATGTGGCATGAAAAAAGATGACAAATTCCAGGTGCTTGTAATAGATAAAAACAGCAAAAAACGGCGTAATTGCCAGTAAAGCCGCAACTACATTTCCTAAAAAGGTAATGCGCTTAATTTTATGAGAATAAAACCAAATACCGAATATAAAACCAGAAAAAAAGAGCACAGCTCTAAACGAAATGTAACTTGCTAGTATAACGCTAATAAAATTGATAATAAAGTAAATCGATAATTTAGTCTGCTGACTTACAGCATTATCCAAAAAAGTTTTGTAGGGTTTGTTAATCAAATCTTTTTCAGAGTCGTAAAAACTGTTTATCAAATAACCCGCTGCAATGACCAAGGCATTGCATAAGACAAGAATAAATAAGTTGATGTCCAGCAAAACATCGCTTAAAGACAGTTCGTTAGGCGAAAGAATAAAAATTGCAGCAAGGTATTGTGCAAGTACAATAACCAGAAGGTTATATCCTCTTACGCTAAAAAACAAACCTGCTAATTTGAATAAAACAGACTTGTTATCTTCACCCATATTTAATGAAAAGAAAATCTAGAAGTTGTAAACAACTTCTACTTTATGGCCTTTTAAAGCCTGTTTAGTTTTTTCTATGTCTTGTGTAAAGCCTAGCATGTAACCACCACCACCAGAACCACAAAGCTTAAGGTAGTAAGTGTTTGTGTCTAGGCCTTTTTTCCACAATTCATGAAAATGTTGTGGAATCATAGGTTTAAAGTTTTCGAAAACAACTTTTGACAAAGATTTTACACTTGAGTACAATTTTGAAAAATCACCTTTCAAAAAGTTGTCGACACAAGCATCTGTATGTTTGATAAAGCGGTTTTTAAGCATTCGTCTAAAACCTTCTTGCTTCATATTCTCCATAAAAATGTTTACCATTGGAGCCGTTTCGCCAACTATTCCGCTGTCTATTAAAAAGACCGCTCCTTTGCCAGAAGTGGTCTGCGAAGGAATGCCAGCTGGTTCAATATTGTCTTTAGAATTTATAAGAATAGGCAAACTTAAATAGCTATTTAACGGATCTAATCCTGAGGATTTGCCATGAAAAAAAGATTCCATTATAGAGAAGGTCTCTTTTAGCTTTAGTAATTTTTCTTGATTTAAATTTTCAAGGACAGTAATTTTGTTGTGCGCATATTTATCATAAATAGCTGCTACAAGCGCACCACTACTTCCAACGCCATAGCCTTGAGGAATACTGCTATCAAAATACATCCCATTGGAAATATCTTGGTTAAGATTCTCGATATCAAACGTCAAAGAAATATCACTATCGTAATGAAGGGATTCTAAGTGTTTTGCAAAAGACGCGAGTTGAGAATTAGAACCTTGCTTTTCTTTCGTGTCTAAATTATCGATCTTTAAAGCACCATTGTAAAAATTGTAAGGAATGGATAGACCTCTTGAATCTTTAATGATACCATATTCTCCAAATAATAAAATTTTGGAATAAAATAAAGGACCTTTCATATGTCATTGGTTTAAGATAAAGGTGCCAAACCTTCACCAATTGCATCGCAAATATAATGTTCATTTTCACAAAATTCAACCAATGTTGTATTAATAAATCCTAAAACTTTGGTTACGTGAAGTTTAGGAAACAGTAAATGAACGTTCGCGCCAGCGTCTAAAGTAAAGCTTACAGGGATACCTGTTTGTTCTCTAAAATCCCAAATATGTTCAATAATTTTGAGTGTATTTGGCTTCATTAAAATGAAATATGGATTACTACTCATCATCATAGCATGAAGCGAAAGTGCTTCATTTTCAGTAATTTTGATAAATTCTTCTAGGTTTCCTTCTTTTAAGGCTACCAATAATTTAGACAAATTATGATGTGCTTGTTCAAACCTAGATTTTGCATATGGATGATTGTTCATAAGACCATGACCAACGCTGCTGCTCACCTTTTTTTGGCCTTTATCTACCAGTAAAATCACATCTTGATAATCTTGAAAAATATGATGAATATCATGAAATTTGATGGCAATATCGTCTCTACTTCCTTCAATTTCCGCATGTTTTCCCCAAACCATCATCGGCCCTTGCGTACTTCTTGCCGCACTTCCCGAGCCTAATCTTGCCACATAAGAGGCCTTATCGAGATTAAAACTTTCAGGCTTACCAGATAGGACATGTTCAATTTTCACCAAGCAAGCAGCCAAAGCAGAAAAACCACTTGCCGAAGATGCAATCCCACTACTGTGTGGAAAAGTATTGGAGGTTTCAATTTTAAAGCTAAAGTCGTTTAGAAAATTAAAATAAGGTTCTATTCTATTAAAAAAACTAAAAATTTTAGGTTTGAAGTCCTCATTTGGTTCGCCATCTACAAAAACATCTACAGAAAAATTTTCTAGTTTTTCATAAGACTTATCAATACTTAAATACGTTTCAGTTTTACAATAATTGAGCGTAAAACTAATTGACGGGTTTGCAGGAAGTTGAACAGGATATTTTCCCCAATATTTCACCAGGGCAATGTTACTAGGTGCAGAAAAGCCACATTTGTAGCTCGTTATTTCCGAATTTACTTGTAAAGGTTTAGTTTCCAAATGAAAAATATATGATGCAAAGGTAGAGAATTACAGAATAAATATAAACGCAACAGAATAAATGTAAGTTTCCATAAGGACTAAATTTAACATTTGTCTAAATTTTATTGATTAGAAAAAAATAAATGTTTATTTTAGTTATCGATGAAAAGAAAAAAACTATATAGAATATTAATTTGTATTGTTATTTGTTTGGGAGTTGGCTTTCTGTCTAGTATTGCCACTCAAACAGGTGTAAACGGCTGGTACAAAACTATCGTAAAACCTAGTTTTACTCCACCAAATTTTGTGTTTGCTCCCGTTTGGACGGTACTTTACATTTTGATGGGTATATCTGCTGGACTTGTTTGGAGTCGCGGTTCTTATCATAAATGGGTGAAAACAGCGCTTTACCATTTTGTTTTTCAATTACTTTTCAATGCCCTTTGGTCTTTGGTCTTTTTTGGATTAGAACAACCTTTATTTGCGTTATTAATTATCATTACATTGTTTATACTTATCCTTTTAACTATAAAATGGTTCAAAATAGTTAATAAAACAGCAGCTTACCTCTTAATTCCTTATGTTATTTGGGTAGCTTTTGCTACAGTTTTAAACTTTGAAATCTGGCGATTGAATAGTTAATCATTTATTTAAACCAATTATAATTGTATAAATTAGTATATATGAAGACAACAACAATTACATTGTTTATATGCCTTTTGTTTACATCCAATAGCAGTAACAATGTAGAGTTTAGTCCATTGCAAGACGGCTATGACATCTATCTCAAACAGGTAGCAGACGTAACAAATAATCTTGATAACCGAAAATATATTATAAAACCTAACCCGTTGCGCCCAAAAATGACTGCACTATTCGGTGACCTTCTAGACCATGGTAATTTCGGTGAAGACGTAGAACTTAAAGAAAAAGATTTAGATGCAATTTTGTCAGGTTCCATCAAGGATGATTCAGCGATTATCGCCGCCGTAGAAGATACCGCTTATAAAGCTCCCACAATCATGCAGGCGGTAAAAGAATCGTATGAAAAGGCCGTGGATGGGTATAAAACAGTTCGGGCGAACTTTGATAAAGATGATCCAAAGTCAGATGCCATAATGCGTAAGGCTGTAAATAGTTTCAAGCAAATTAAGAGGCAATATGACAGGTCACTAGGATATGTTGATGTGTTGAGTGCTGATGACTCTTATCATAATGGTTATAACGATGCTGGTGTACGTGATGTTATCACGTATGAAAGTGCATTATATACTGGTATTAACGAGCCTGGGCTCGAAACCGGTGCGTTTATGAATGGCTTTTTGTTCGCCACCGTTAACGTACACAATGTGCTTGTGCGCCGTGCAGAAAAAACAGGTGTAATTAAAGACGATGAAATCACCTTTTTCGAAACGACAAACGAACCAATTACCATGACCATCAATCAGGCGATAGCGTTGAAAGAATGCGCAGTAGATGGTCGTGACGATGACGAACTTGATAAGCGCACTGCGTTTGTGGTGGGCGCTTTAACTAGCTTGCATTTTCAGCAAGAAGAAAAAACGTGCTATAATGGTGTAGTGCAGGAAATGTTGGATTATAATTCAGGCATGCCGGATCAAGCCAGCAAAAGTAACGGCCGCGACAAAAGGAATATAGACATGACAACCAACCCAAACCAATCTAGCTATCGGCTAGATACACCACAGACCCCTAAATCAACGGCGGAGTTAAAAGAAGCATTATGCGATATTGCTGATGAGAAAAGCCCATATCATACGGCGATACGGGTGCGTGATTTTGCGCGCGGTGAAGATCGCATATTCGAATTTTCAAATGGTTTAATTAATTTTATAGGCGTCCAAACTCAAAAAGGCGAGGGGATTAACAGTACACCCGAAACCATCGATTATGTATTATCCAATGCCGTCAAAGATGGCAGTGTAGGCGCTGCCGCTGCTTACTTGGCTGTTCGTGGTACGAACACAGATGTAATGGCGGTGGATGACACGCGCAGCAATGGCATTGACGATGAAAAAGTGCAAAAGTTCGTTCAGAATCAGCTGGTCGAGCATTACTATTCCAAGACGGAGGGCATTGAAGCCGACGCCTTCATGGATGGTTATCTGTTCTCCACGATTAATCTAGACCTTACAATAGTGCCGCAAAAAGAGGCAACGGAGGATTATGCAACCAATCTCAAGATGGCAAAAGAGAACTTGGCCAGCTTGAAAGATGATGAAAAGCTAAAGTTTTTTGGTGTCGAAATGAGCATCAACGAAGCCCGCGCCCTAATGGCACGCTGCACCGATGGTGTGGACGATGCCGATATCAGCAAAAAACAGGCGCTCGCTGCTGGTGTGCTTGCTGGGCTAGATTACCAACGCCAGGCTGGTGTGTATTACGATGGCGTGTTGCGCAGCGAGATAGGCGCGTTGAATGCGCCCGAGACACCATCAAGTAAAAATGACGATTTTGGTCGCCCGCGCGACTAACCACCCAACCCAGCAGGGCCCAGTGATTGACGGCCGCGGCGGCCGATAGTCACTCATTCCTTGCCCCGGGCGCGCAGGCGCGCTAAGCTTGGGGCATGGGCCATTCCTCACATTCTCGGCACAAGGCGCTTGTGGCGTCGCAACGCACCCATTCGGTGCAGGCCGATGCGGGCGAGCTGTATGCCGCCCTCGATTTGGGCACGAACAATTGCCGCCTGCTGGTGGCCAAGCCCTATTTCGCCAAAAACACTGCCAAAAAAAGCCTAAAAGTCGTGGATTCCTATTCCCGCATTGTGCGCCTCGGCGAGGGGGTGAGCGATACGGGCATGCTTTCAGAAGAGGCAATGAAACGCACCCTTAAGGCGCTGGAGGCCTGCAAAAAGAAACTGGGCCGCCATTTTTGTAAGAATACATGTCCTTATTTTCTTGACTTATTCCATTATGGATAGAAAAACATATAAAACAAGCTAAAAAAAGCAGGTTATGTCTTGGGCTCTTAATAAACCTATACCTTAAATGAAAGGGAAATTTTTGAAGCTGTTCCATTTTGAAATTTTTTTAAACATGCTAATTTATATGACATACACTTATACTTTAGTTGAAACATACTTAATCTTTTCAGAAACTTGGATTTCTATAAACTTGAAATGAAAGTATAATCAATTTATAGTCAGTTCCAAAACACGACAGCGAGATTTACTAAAGTCCAAGCAGGAAAACATTCATGAGATGAAATAGAATTGTTTTTAAAACATAGATACTACTATAAGTAGAGGAATTGATCATGATAGGCATATTATGAATAACATTAATCAGAAAAGCGAACGAAAATACATACCTATTACTAATAAGTAAAACAAAGTTTAAAAACTTTTCTTTTATATGCCAAAAGAAATTTATAGTTTTGGTTTAAATCGAATATAAAAATATTTTATGCAGAACATTACTGATTTATTAAATATTCTATTACAAAACTCAAAAAATTCATAAGTTGATTGGCATTAGGAATAGTCTTATTTCAAAAGATGAAAAAAAAATTATCATTTTAGTAATTTTTTAGTCTATAAATTGCAATGTTTTAAGATAAAGCTTATATCGCTAAATGACGATGTATAAATTGCAAAAATATTATACATAAAAGTCTTATATTCAATGTTTTAATCAAGATTATACGTTCATAATTTGTTGCTAATATTTAACTTAAAACACACCATATTGTATATAAAAAAAAATATTATGAAATGCATTTCGACTAATAAAAATATTATTTTTAAGTAAACATTTAAAGAGAAATTAGTTTAACTAATAAAAATTATTATTTTTACCTTCGAAATAATTAAGTCAATATCGCATAATCTAACAGTTAAACTTAACACTAATTTACAAAACCAATATGATATGATACAATTAATACACAAAAATTTATTGATGCTAGGTGTATTGACCTTTTTAGGTGTGCACTTGAGTTTTGCAGCAGACTCTAACAGCATAGATCCAACACCACCAAGTTTTACGGTGGCAGCTGATGGAAAGACATGTTTATGTCCAGATGCATCGGATGGAGATTCAGGGATTGTTAGCATAGGAGGACAAGACAAAACGTTTACTAAACGAAATCGCACACAGTTACTTGCATTAATCAATACTGATCCAACTAATCCAGAAATTGCATTAACTTGTACAAGTGGAATTACAAACATGACAGATTTGTTTAGAAATAAATCAACATTTAATCAAGACTTAAGCGGTTGGGATGTGTCTGATGTTACCGATATGAGAAGAATGTTCCAAAATTCTGGATTTAACCAAGATATAAGTAACTGGGATGTTTCCAATGTTACGAATATGAATCAAATGTTTAGAGGAACACCATTCAACCAGCCTTTAGGAGATTGGGATGTGACCAATGTAACTCGTATGCATTTAATGTTTAAGCAGGCCGCGTCTTTTAATCAAGATATCGGCAACTGGCAAGTACAGAATGTTGAAAATATGAGGGAAATGTTTAGTAGTGCAACTAGTTTTAATCAAGACATATCTTCATGGGATGTTTCCAGTGTTACCAATATGGTTCGAATGTTCAGAGGAGCAACTGTCTTTAATCAAGACTTATCCAATTGGTGTGTTAGTCAAATACCAGTTGAGCCTACAGATTTTGCTTTAAATAGTGCATTAACTAATCCGAATTTACCTAATTGGGGAGTTCCTTGTGCTGGTGATGCGAACCCAAATTTTACTCTTGGAGCAGACGGCAAGACATGTTTATGTCCAGATGCTGCAGATGGTGAGTCAGGACCATTAACGATAAATGGAACAGAAAAGACTTTTACCAAACGAAGTTTAGCACAATTACAATCTTTGATATCTACCAATATTAATGACCCAGAAATTGCATTGACATGTACTAGTGGAATCACAAATATGCAGGATTTATTTAATGGCAAAGATACATTTAACCAAGATCTAAGCAGTTGGGATGTTTCCAATGTTACCAACATGAGAAGATTGTTTTTCAGAGCCAATGCCTTTGATCAGGATATTAGCAATTGGGATGTGTCTAGTGTAACTGACATGAACCAGATGTTTAGACAGGCGTTTATTTTTAATCAAGACATCGGGGATTGGGATGTTTTAAACGTAACCAATATGAAGTTTATGTTTAGACAGGCTTTCCAATTTAACCAAGACATAGGCGATTGGGACGTAAGCAGTGCAACTAATATGGATGGCATGTTTCAACAGGCAACAGTCTTTAATCAAGACCTTACAGACTGGTGTGTAGAGCAGATTGCGAGTGAACCAACCGAATTCTCCCAAAGTAGTGCTTTAACCAGCGGGAATGCACCTGATTGGGGTGCAGCATGTGAAGATCTTGCAAACCCAAATTTTGTTCTAGCGGCAGATGGTATGACATGTTTGTGTCCATTTGCTAATGATGGAGAAACAGGGGTATTAACTATTAATGGTGTCAATAAAATATTTACAAAACGCTCACTAGCAGAATTGCAAACGATAATAGCTAACAATGCAAATGATTCTCAGATTGCATTGACGTGTACGAGTGGCATCACAGATATGCAGGAATTGTTTAAAGATAAAACTACGTTTAATCTAGATTTAAGCGCTTGGGATGTATCTAGTGTTACTAATATGAGAAGTATGTTTCAAAATACGGCATTCGATCATAATATTTCACATTGGGATGTTTCAGATGTTACCAACATGCGATTTATGTTCAGTAATACGCCATTCAACCACGCCATTGGCGATTGGGACGTTAGCAGTGTAACTGATATGAATTTTATGTTTTTAGAATCACAACTTTTTAACCAAGATATAGGTCTTTGGAATGTAACAAATGTGACAACAATGACAGATATGTTCGGGCAAGCGACAATGTTCAATCAAGATATATCGGCATGGAACGTAGAAAATGTAACCAATATGGATCGTATGTTCCGTCTAGCTGCAGCATTTAATCAGGATCTTTCCAATTGGTGTGTCGAGCAGATTGAAAATGAACCTTCTCAATTTGCTGAAGATACTTTTGAGAATGGGAATAGACCTAACTGGGGTGCTTCTTGCGATGGTACTGGAAACCCAAACTTTACACTGGCAGCAGACGGCAAGACCTGTTTGTGTCCAGATGCAACAGATGGAGAAACAGGAATATTATTGGTTAATGGCATAAATCAAGTATTTACGAAACGAAACCTTACTCAATTAAAAGCGTTAAGAGATAACGATCCTAACGACCCAGAAATTGCATTAACATGTACAAGTGGAATTACAAATATGGAGAATTTGTTTAATGGACAAAATGGGTTTAATCAGGATTTAAGCAGTTGGGATGTGTCTAATGTCACAACCATGAGACGAATGTTTCAAAACTCAGGATTCGACCAAGATATAAGTAACTGGGATGTTTCTAATGTGACCAATATGTCACAACTGTTTAGAGGAACACCATTCAACCAAGCCATTGGAGATTGGGATGTGAGTAGTGTAACCAACATGCAATTGATGTTCAAGCAAGCCTCAGATTTCAATCAAGATATTGATGATTGGACTACAGTAAGTGTTACTAATATGAGAGAAATGTTTGATCAGGCGTCCAGTTTTAATCAAGATGTCTCGGGATGGGAAGTCGAAAATGTAACAAATATGTCAGGGATGTTCAGAAACGCCTCAATATTTGATCAAGACTTATCCTTATGGTGTGTGGAGCAGATTGCATCAGCGCCTACAGATTTTGCTACTGGTTCTCCTTTGAATTCGAGTCCAAGTAATCATCCTGACTGGGGTGCGACTTGTGCGACAGATATAGTATATACAACAGCCAATGGTTTCCAACCCGTAGATCCAAACAATGATACAGCTGTAACATACAACCTTGATGTTCAGGATGGTACAGCGGTGATTACAGCTGCTTTAACCTTTGGCTCTATAACAGTTAGACCTGGCGCAGTAATAGATTTAGATGAAGATATTATAGTAATAGATGAGATGCTATTTGAAAGTGATGCCTCAGGTAGTGGTCAAATAGCAGATATGACAGGCGTTACTATTACAGGAGATGTAAGAGTACAACGTTATATACCAGCCAAAAGAGCATTCCGTTTTTTAAGTTCAGCAGTTGGAGGTCAAAGTTTTGCAGATTCTTGGCAACAAGATACACATATCACGGGAGCACAAGGAATAGTAGGACAAACAAGTCCTGAGGGCTTAGACTATACTAACTCAGGTTTTGCATCGCTCTTTACTTACGATGTTCAAAACGACGATTGGGCAGCAGTTCTCAATACAAAGACAACAAACTTGGAAGTAGGAACAGGCTACAGATTATTTGTAAGAGGAGATCGCACAATAGATTTAAATGACAACAATGCACCAGCTACAGTGACTACACTCGAAGCAAGAGGAAATCTAATGGTTGGTGATTTAACAACAGGAACTGATTTACCTGCTTTATCCAGTATGCCGAGCAAGTTTAGCCTTGTTGGAAATCCATACCAAGCCGTAGTAGATTTTAGTGCGACTGATAGAACAAATTTAACTGACTTTATATACGTTTGGGATGCATCAATAGCAGGAGATAATGGTAATGGAGGATATGTAACAGTTCCATTAGGTGTTGGTCCACAAGCCCCATCGGCTTCAGACGCAACGAAATATTTGGCGCCTGGACAAGCTATCTTTGTTGAAAATACAGCAGCAGGAAACGCATCTATAGTGTTCAGTGAAAGTGATAAAGCAGTTGAAGAAGCTCAAGTGACAGTATTTGATACTTATGCAGATTTCTTTATAAACTCTAGATTATTTTCAACTTCAAATTATCAGAACAATGATAGAGAAAGCGATGCCATCAGTATACGATTCAATCAAAGTTATACGACAATAGCAAGTTCAGGAGAGGATTCTGGCAAGTTACCAAATCCAGGAGAGAACTACGCAGTATTAAACAATGGATATAGAGCCATAGATAATCAAAACATACCAGTAGATGGTCATCAAATCGATTTATCAATATGGAACTATCAAGAATTGGATTATACGTTGACATTTAGTTATGAGAATCAGCCATCAAATTTAAAGGTATATTTACATGACACTTATTTGAATACGCAGATAGAACTAACAGGAAACGATGTGTATAGTTTCACAGCCGATTCAAATCTTCCAGGCAGTGTGGCACCTACGCGTTTTCACTTAAGTTTTGAAAACCAAACCTTATCTAACACAGATTTTGCTTTAAGCGGCATAAGCTTGTATCCAAACCCAGTACAAGGTGAGTTAAACATTAACTTACCATCGGGAATAGAGATAAGCACGGTTAAAGTATTTAACACTTTAGGACAACAAGTTCAAAGTACAACAAGATCTCAGGTAGATATGAGCGGACTTACATCAGGAGTTTATTTTGTAGAAATCACGACCAATAAAGGTCAACATACACAGAAAGTGATTAAGGATTAATAACCTCTCTAGCGATTATTAGCTAGATCAAGAAAATAA
>JAUIFC010000305.1 GCA_030429455.1 Bacteroidia bacterium
CAAACAACTTAAGCACAGAGGAATTCGTTACTCAAAATGTAAAAATTTACCCTAATCCAGTAAATGATTATTTGAATATAGAATCGCTTAATTCTATTCAACATATAGATATTGTCGATATTTCTGGAAGAATTATCAAGACTTCAACTGATAATACTTTAGAAATGAGTAGTCTGACTAAAGGGATTTATTTTGTAAAAATCTATTTTGAAAATTCCAATCAAAGCATTACTAAAAAGATCATTAAACAATAGTGTTTTTATAAAACACATATTATACAATTGAATTGATGATTAAATCAATAATCAAAAACATATGCCTAATATTAGTATTAGGCATTTTTTCTTGTAATACTTCTGAAAAGCAAAAAACAAAAGAAAATTTAGCTTTAAAAGACAACATTCAAAAAATTGAACTTGAATATGCAACATCATTTAAAGTTGAAGCCTTTGAAGGTTACTACATTTTAACAATCACAGAGCCTTGGCCAAAGGCAGAAAAAACATTCTCTTATGTATTGTACAAGGAAAATGCTGTTATTCCGTCGGATTTATCCTTCGACCAAAAAATTAAAATTCCTATACAAAACATCGTTGTAAGTTCGACGACTCATATTCCGCCACTTGAATCCCTTGGCGTGTTAGAGCAATTAGCGGGTTTCCCAAACACAAATTACATCTCGAGCAAAAAAGCCAGAGCCCTTGTCGATGCCGAAAAAATCGCAGATATCGGAAACGCTCAAGGTCTAAATACGGAAATAGTCCTTTCGCTTCAACCAAGTTGCATAGTCACATTTGCTGTTAAAGGCGAAAACAAGACCATAAGCAATCTACAGAAAGCCAATATTCCTGTATTGTACAATGCAGATTGGGTAGAAGCTCATCCTCTTGGAAAAACTGAATGGATTAAATTTTTTGGACTATTGTTCGATAAGGTCGAAGAAGCCAATTCTATCTTCGAAGACATAAAAAACAACTATGAAAATGCTCAAAAATTAGCCATAAGTTCGACAACTTCTCCAACAGTAATTTCTGGTGCTTTATGGAAAGACACATGGTACATGCCTGGAGGCCAAAGCTGGCGAGCCAAGTTGATGAACGATGCCAACTCCAAGTATATTTACGCCGATACGCAAGACACTGGAAGTTTATCTCTTTCTTTAGAAAGTGTTTTAGAAAAAGGGAAATCTGCTGACGTGTGGATTGCGCCTTCACAATTTACGTCTTATGCCCAAATGGCATCTGAAAACGGATTTTATAAACAATTTGAAGCATTTAAGGCTAAAAATATTTATACTTTTGCCAAAGATAAGGGCGAAACAGGCGGAGTAATTTATTATGAATTAGCATCTCATCGACCAGATTGGGTGCTGAAGGATTTGATACATATTTTTCATCCTGAACTTTTACCTAACTATCAAAATCATTTTTTTAAGCCATTAGATCCGTGAGAAAAACCAACAAGCTTTATGTAATATATGTTATTGCTTTAGTTGTTGTGTTTTTATTAAATATTTCATTAGGCTCAGTTTATATTCCATTTGAAGATATTTTTTCAATTTTGTTTTCTGGCCATACTGATAATGAAGTTTGGTCTTATATCGTATTAAACTATAGGATACCAAAAGCTGTTACGGCAATTTTGGTAGGTTCTGGTCTTGGCATTAGTGGATTGCTCATGCAAACCTTTTTTAGAAATCCCTTAGCGGGACCTTATGTCCTAGGACTGAGTAGCGGTTCTGGTTTGGGCGTTGCGCTTTTAATTATGGGATTTAGTGCATTTGGCATTAGCATCTCAGGATCTATTTGGTTTTCTAAAACAGCAATTATTCTGGCCTCAAGCATAGGAAGTATTGTCGTGATGTCTTCGATTTTAATTACTTCAATGCGCATAAAAGACAGTATGGGATTGCTGATTGTTGGACTTATGTTTGCCAGCATCACAGGAGCAATCGTAAATGTTTTATCGTATTTCAGCACTTCCGATAGTTTGCAGCAATATGTTTTCTGGTCTCTTGGTAGTTTAGGTGATTTATCTTGGGCAGAAGTACAAATTCTTTTGATATGCTGGCTCATTGGAGTTGGGCTTTGTATTTTTTTAATCAAACCATTAGACGCCGTTCTTATAGGCGAAGACAATGCCAAAAGTTTAGGTGTTAACCTACAAACGCTTAAGTATGTTACCATAATTTCGACGTGTATTTTAACTGGAAGCATCAC
>JAUIFC010000114.1 GCA_030429455.1 Bacteroidia bacterium
TGGAAAAATGATTTAAGTTTTTGTGGATCAAGGTTTCCGTTTGTTCTGACACCACTGCAAAGGTCAATACCAAAGGGTCTCACTTTTTCGATAGCTTCTCTGACATTGTCAGCGTGTAATCCCCCGGCGAGAAATAAGGGGACAGAGATTGATTTTCGAATTTCTGAACTGAGTTCCCAGTTATGGGTTCGACCGGTACCGCCTAATTCTTTAACAGAAAGATTTGGGTTGCCGCTATCCAGCAGGATGGCATCTACCTGCCCGGATATATCAATAGCCTCTTTTACGGAGTTGTCGTCGATCACATGGATGACTTGTACGAGTTTGACATGGGGCAGTGCCTGTCGAAGTTGTGCGTAATCCCGTTTTTCGAGTGCATCTACAATTTGTATTGTGGTGGTTTGCACACGTCTGTAGTGCCTTATAATATCCTGTGGTCTGGTTTCGCTCGTCAACAGGAAAGTAGAGATCGGAGGAGGGACGTCTCTGGCGATTAGGCTGATCATTTCGTCACTGATCACACCGGGCCCACTCGGCATGTGTCCGACCAGTCCCAAAGCGGACGCACCGTGTTCTATCGCGATCCTGGCTTCGTCAGGGCTACTGATACAGCAGATTTTTACGCGGGGTTTGGTCATTTTTAATGTGTAGAATTTATAAGTGTCTGGTGTATGTATGCGGTGGCCTCAAGTTTTTCTCCTTATGACAAAGTATCAGCCATTCGATATTATGTTCTCTTTCGTATATACTGCAATTGTGTCAATCCGGATTCGTAGGATCTGGAAGACACGAGTTCCATGCGTTGCTCGGGTCTGCCATCTTTAAACAGCCTTGTACCATTGCCCAGTAAAATTGGAATGACAGAGATAGTCATCTCGTCTATTAGGTCATGCTTTAAGAGCGCATCAATAACTTCTGCTCCGCCATCGCAATACATATTTTGTCCGTCCTCTGCTTTTAATTTTTCCACCAGGGTCTTCAGATCTCCTGTATAAAAAGTGGTCCTGCCAACGCCAGGCCTTTCCGTCCGCGTAATGACATAAACGTCACGTGTACCGTTGTCATAATGAGAGGAACCAATTTCTTTCAATACATACTCATAAGTTTTTCTGCCTAGAATAATGGTGTCCACTTGAGCTGTAAAAGCTGCATATCCATAGTCTTCCCCTTCTTGTTCAACGATTTTAAGAAAGCTGAGGTCATCGTTGGGTTTTGCAATGTAGCCATCCAGACTTGTAGCAATAAAAAGTGATAGTTTTCGCATGTGTGTGGAGAATGTCAGGTGGTGTAGGTTCCTCTTCGAAGATAGGATGAAATTTCATTTCGACCGACCTGGTTCGGGATGTTGAGCAGTAAAAAATGGGTATAGGAGCCGCTTTGGGCATTGGAGGTTGCCAGCGGGTAGGTTCCGATATAGGTGCTGCGAAGTAGTGTTGTGAGGCTATTTAACTAGTCGTCCTGGTTTAATTGCTCAATTTTATCCCTGTATTTTTTGTTGTGGACATAGAGTTCATCTAATTGCATTTCAGACAGGATATTTAACTGATCATCAGGAAGTTTTACGTTGACCAAAATCAATTTCCTGAGCGCTTTGCACCCGGTGAGTGCGTTAAGCGATGAGATTTCGACGGGTTTTCCGAAACTAAAATCGCCAATGCGTAGCTCACTCAGATTTTGAATCGTTTCTATGTTGGTTAGGTCAAAAGGTTTCGTTTGTTGATTGACATAGAGGGTTTGTAGTGAGGTAAGCGCATGGAGGTCTGGTAGTCGTAGTTGCGATCGGCCCATAAAGCTTATCGTCTGCACATGGGTGAAGTGCAGAACATAATCAATTGGATGCTTGAAGTGGAATATGCGTAGGTCCTGCACCTTACGGATCAACTTTTGATGCGTCTCAAAGTATTTAACGAGCTTTGAAAATGAGTCTGGCCCTTTTTCTTTTTCAGCGACATACATAGTCTCCTTGTCTCGTATCGTAAACGAAAGCCAAGGATTTGTCTTTGACATTTGCTCATTGATTTCAGCCTGCATGTTGAATATGTGTTATGGCCATAATCTGTTTTCGTGCTCCTTGCTCAGTGAATTGTACAGGGGGTTATTGTACGGCCAGATGCGTTAAATACTCATACCTGATAGAGCATGGTGTTTTAGGCGTGGATGGTTCAGTATCTGTTTTTTATAATCATCGAAGTGCTGGTAATGGTTTGGTGAATCGTTCAATTGCTCGTAAACAAATGATGTATCCGTCCTGGGATAAATAATGATCGTTTCTCCAAATCGCAAGTCAAATAATTTCATGTTAATCATCACAAATGCGTAGCCGTCGGGGCTTGCGGAAAACACCCAGTCAAGTTCATTATTTGCTACTTCAAACGTTCCTTGTGCGGTTAAGTAGGGGTAGTTGCGGGATTCTACTAATGTATTTTCATTGGCGGTTGAGTCATTTGTCAAAATGATCAGTGTCAGCTTGTCAAGTATTGTTTCACTTTCGGGGTTTTCATACGCTCCGATTCGGACGCCCTTATAGATCGCATGTTGGGAAACTATCGTAAACGGAGTGCTGGCGACCGCATAGTCATATTCTGCTACGGGAAAAGGTGATTTGTTTAATGGGAAGCGATTAAAAACTTCCGCATATTGCTGGTAGGTTTCAATGTCCTGTTCAAAGAGAGCGTTGTTGTATTTGGAACTATCGAGTTGCATGGCAGCTCGATCCCTCAATTTATCGATAGTCCATTGGTCCTTAGAAACAGTAGCTGCCTGATCGGTCTTCTGACAGGAAATAACCAGAAGGCCAGTAACGAGCACTATGGCTGCAGAGAAGATTCGAGTAATTGAAAACATAATTGGATAGAGTCGTGCTTATATATAAACGTATTGCCTGATATGGGTTGACGAAAATACGTATCCAGACTACTACGTTGCATTCTTTTTACTGGACTTTTCTTTGGCTACTTTTCCAGCGACAACTTTGAAAGGAAGACCAACAATTGCTTTACTACCCCAAATTATTTACTCACATCTCCTTTAATGAGCGTTTTAGTGATAAATCCTTCATTGCTTCTCAGTACGAGGTAGCAGACTCCAGGTGGCATGTTTTGTATATGTTTTGAATCCAATTTGAATTGATGTTTTCCGCTATCGATTCGTCCTGCGTATATATTTTCAATCAGTTGCCCTGAAGCATTGAAAAGGTCAATTCGGGCAGTTGTCCTGATGTCGATGACGAGCGAAAAGGTAAGGTCGTTGTAAAAGGGATTTGGGAAAACGGAAGAAAAGGAATGCGATGCTACATAGCTTTCTTCGGGAGCTGTGGAAGAAACTAAGTTGTCATACTTGTAGATGGTCGAACCACTGGCATACATTAAGTTGGGATTGAGTCTGAAGAAGCGGTTTATATTCGGAAACAATCCGGATGGATTCCAGCTTAATCCGCCGTCTGTGGTCATATAGGCATGGACACTTCTGGGGACCACCCATCCGGTATCCGGGTTGATAAAACCGATACCTTGCAAGTCGCGATAATGATTGTCAACCAGGAGAATGTCCCAGTTGTCCCCACCGTCAACGGTTTTGACGATGTGGATTGAATCGCCTGTAAAGGACTCTACCGAACCATATGCAATCTGGTCGGATACGAAATCAAGTTTCCAGATGTATTCGGCACCGTTTTGCGTGTGTAATACCTCATCCCAGGTATCCCCGCCATCTGTTGTTTTGAGAATGATCCCTCCGGATCCTTCGCGAATGCCTGAAACGAAACCCAGCAGGGAGTCAATAAAATGGCATTCAACCAGGCCATTGGCGTATGCGGAAAGATCTGTATGGGTCCATGTTTTTCCCTGATCGGTGGATTTGATAAAGTATGCAGGATAGGCAAAGATGCCTACGCCAAACACGTGGTCGCCTGCATGCGAAAGCCCGCAAATGCCCGGGATAGCTACCGGTAGTGAATCCTGAATTTCTGTCCAGGTGGCACCACCATCGGTGGTTCTGAGCAAAACACTATCCAGGCTCCCTGCGAAGCCGATATCTGCGTTTAAAAAATCAACTGATCGAAGGTAGGTGCTCGGGTGGTTGTAGAGTATTGACCAGGAATCGCCGCTATCAATAGTCTTCAGGATTTTACCGTTTCCGGTTACGGCCCATCCGGTATCTGCATTGTGAAAGTAGATGTCATCGTATCGGCCGGCAGGGGGCGCATTCGTAATTTTCCAAGCCTGCGTGAAGGCGGGAAGACCACATAGAAGTCCCAGCCCAATGCATAGTATGTCCTTTAGATTCATGGTATCTGTTGTGCTTTATAACGTTCCGGGATACTCGTAGGCTGGCTGACAACTGATTTGCCTTCCGAAGCTAACCAAGGCTGGTGAAAAGTTAAGCGAAGGAGGTGACTAGGAGTTTTTCTTTAGAGTTAAAATTTTCACTTTCTGTCTTTGAATCCCTGGTGGTGGGGTAGGTTTAGTTATGACTTGTTTTTAGAGTGCCACTATTTCGTTTAATTCCTTCTTTTTGATTTTGGATTCTTCTTCAAGGTCGTAATCAGCCTGAAGTCCCAGCCAAAACTTTGCTGTTGTCCCGAAATATTTTGAAATTCGTAAAGCAGTATCAGCGGTTATTCTTCGATTCCCTTTCAGAATTTCGCTGATTCGGGTTTGAGGGATAAACGTTTCTTTGGAAAGCCTATATGCTGAGATTTCGAGTGGTTCAAGAAATTCTTCTTTTAAAACTTCACCAGGATGTATATTTCTAATACGAGCCATATTGTTGTATTTAGTGGTAATCAATTATTATTACTTCAGAGGTATTTCCGTTCTTCCATTTAAACACAATTCTCCATTGTTGGTTGATCCTAATACTATGTTTCCCTTTAAACGCGCCTGTTAATTTTTCAAGGCGATTAGCAGGTGGAATTCTTAAATCATTAAGATTCTGGGCGTTATTTAGCATTCTTAGCTTACGTCTGGCGACCGCCTGAATGGTCGTTGGAAGATTTAATGAGAATTCGCCTGCCCAAATCTTTTCAGTTTCACTATCCCCAAAGGATTGAATCATCTACTGTTGATTTACGTTAGTAACGTCAAAGATAAGTATAAAGGTTCCTGGATGCAAGAAGAATATTTGATATAAATGAATCATAACGGTTAGGCTACTCGAAAGCAGGCCTGAATTGCAGAAGGCTGTATCAAGGTAGCTTTCATTAAAATTACGGTTTCTTTTCAATGGTTGGAACCCTGCTGATGGGGTAGCTTTTGTTAGAGGACGTGTTATTTCCGGATATGTCCATCATTTTTCATCTTAAGTTAGACCTGTTAATCAGCCGCAAAAAGTAATTCTAGTTCACTCTCATTAATTTTTATTGAATCGGTTCTGGTTACAACATCGTATGAATAAAATGGCCCTTCAAATTTTAGTTTTAAATAAAGCAAGTCCCTCTTTAAGCAATCGGAATAATAGGGTAACTCATACTCTTCAATTTGGAAAAGCATATAGTCATCTTCATCACCAAGAAATCGGTTGTAATACTTTTTACCATCCACTTCGACCATTATAGCAATTTTCAGTCTTTCATTATTATTAGAATTGCTCTCATGTATCAATATCGAGGCAAGGCTGTCAATGTTTAACTTGTTCTGAGAGGAGGTTGAGTACATGTCGAGTTCAATCCAAATCTGATTTGTTTTATGGTCAACAGGATTTGAATTCCAATAGGTTGATAATAAGAAAAATCCGTACGAATTAGCTACATTATATTGTGATTGATTTTTTTGTGAATTATTGAAATCACACTCAGGGTTGTAAAATGTGATTGGACCTGTATTTGCTACATTAATACGAAATTTATCTGTAATAGGAACATAAGGGACATCCTCTGAGCAACTAAATTGAAATGCAAATGCGAATAATACGAACAAGAATCTCATAATTGGCATATAATACAAAGATTACATTTTGTCCTCTAACGTCCCGGTACATGCGTCGTGTCAACCATCGTTTGGTATGATGACACATGCATTGTTAGTGATCGTTTTTTATTACTTGAATTAATTTGGACTCAAGGTCATTGGTTAATTTTAAGATATACATCCCATTTTGAAGGTTGCCAGGCAAAGCCAACGCATTGTCAGTATTATGTTTTTCCATAGAAAACATCAGTTCACCATAAAAACTCCACAACTCAATATTGTATGTTTTATCATGCTCTAAAAAGTTCAGACTACTGTTTATTGGGTTAGGGAAAACGATAACTTTTTCGTTTTCTGCTTGCTTGCTTGTGCTAGTTGTAGCTTTTGAATACTTTACTACTGTCATCTCAAAAGTTCCTTCTAAGTTTTCCGAGTATCCATACACGTAAAGATCATCTTCAAAGAAATTAAGATTTATGGCATAATCTCTCTGATCGTATATCGAATTAAAATAAATGCTGTCTGTCCTTTCGCCGGACTGATTGTATTTCAGAATAACCATATCGTCAGACCCCAAAACATCACCATTGACTTCGACCGATTGACTTCCAGCGACATAAATGTTTCCATCAGAATCTAATTGTATTGCTTGTCCTACTTGACAGGAAAGAGGAGTATGGTCATATTTGTAGATATTCTCCCATACTACGCTTCCCGCAGAGTCAAGTTTCGCAGTCAGTATATCACAGTTTGAATAGAGCAATGTATCATCGTAATCTGTACCATAATATCTCCCGGTTACATAGACATTATAATGATCGTCGATTGTACAGTCAATGAGTTCGTCTGCAATTACATTAGGTGGAAGATTAGATTCTTTCAGGTATGTCCATTGTAATACTCCGGAGATGCTTAGTTTTTCAATTCTGTATTCCCCTTCACGATTGAAATCAAAATGATATAGGTTTTTATTTAGGTCGAATTTTGGCCAGTTTCTACTTTCACTTGGAAGATGAAATGAATCTAGTTTTGTTCCCTTCATGTCCAGCAAATGGATAGAGGCTTGAACCTCGGGTAAAATATATCTGAATTTTGTCGCACAGATTAATTTTTCACCATACAATTCTAATTTGTGGGGTTTTTCATTGTTAATTTGTTTTGACCAAATCTCATTTCCATTTAAATCATATTTATGCAGGAAGCAAGATTTGCGTATTGAACTTAACGAAAAAATTTCCGAATTTTCAGTAATGACCAGAGAGGCGAAATAATCTATTGATTCATTTTCAAAATCTAATATCTTCTCCCATACTATTTCACCCTCTGAATTCAACATAAAAATAAGGCAGTCTGAATGCTCAATTGTTTGCTCGAAATCTGAATGATAAAAGGTTGTTGTCCTGGCTGCAATAATTACATTATCATTATGGTCAATGACAATATCATAAGGATATTCATTTATGTTGTTGATTCCTTGATACGTATACTCCCATAGCAAGTTTCCATTTGTGTCATAACTAAAAATGAATATTTCATCCCCAAATTCTGAACTTAGTTTTTGTTTGCTTCCAAGCGTAACAAAGGATCCGTCACTTTGTCGTACAGTCTTTAAGTGATTGTCAAGATTAATGCTGTAAGAAGATCGTACAATACTGTTTGTGGGTATATACATTTCCCATTGTTTCTCAAATTGAGAGAGTGCTAAACCAGGTAGCATTGAAAGTAAAATGAGTGCTATAAATTTATGTTTCATGCCGTGCCTATATGATTAGTAACGGTGAATTGTATCATGCGTAGGTCTTAGTCAATACAGTGATTCATAGTGTTGTCGACTGGATTTTTATGCATTTGTCTTGCCTCTAAATGCTTCAAGTAATTCATCAGTTAATTGTGAATCCATTTTCATATAACTTGATATCATTTCAGATTGCTCAATATTATCCACTTTCCAATTCCCTTCTTCCAATTTCAAGGTCCAAACCGTTTCAACATCCTTAAACCCTTTTTTACCTTCAATTACAGAAGAGTCTTCTTTACTTACAAGGTAATCTTCCATATTTGCATCTATTAAATACATTATTCTCGTTCCATCAAAATTTTTATTATTTGACAATCTCAAATGGATTGGTCTAATATTATTTATTTTTTCGATGGTGCAAATGTTCATCATATTTCTATTATCCCAATTGTCTAAAAAAACTATTTGCTGATTCTGGCGATACCAAAGTGTCATGTAATTTTCACAATTATCTAAATCTCTTTCACTCCAAGCATTATGAACTCTTGTAAAAATATCAGTCATTCTATTTTTTAAATTGATTTCATCAAAAAGCTCTGTGTCAATTCTTGATAGTATGGATAATTTAGACTTCGTATTCCTCACTGCCTTTTTTCTTTTATAATATGATCGAATGATGAGAGGAAGAAATATTATAAAAAGTATTACAACAAACACTTTTCCAAAGGGATTATCAAAAGGATCTCTAGCAATTTTTCCTCCTGGACCTGCAAGTAATAGAGATACGTTACAAAGAGAAAAATAGAAAATCGATATTATTTTTTTCATAGTTTAATCATTGTAGAAAGTTCATTAAGTCTTGCGAAATTGCCATAGATAAAAATGTTAATAATAAAAGTAGAATCAATTTTATTTCTTTGTCAAATATTGAAAATGTAAATAATTTAAACAGATTGCCATAAAGTATCCAGTACGCTAATAAAAGCACAAGCATAGAAGGTATTTCCCAGTAATTTGATTTATTTCTAACTATGTGGTATAAAAACAAGCCAAAAGCAATTAATACAATGGGAACAATTATATCCATTAACGTTAGTTTATACTTTACTTTTACTTTACTAACTTCATTTACTATGTCATTTTCTCGTAAAATTGATCTAAGTGATTTGTGTTTGATCCTATTAATATTAAAGGAGGAATCTTTAGACTGTATTGCTACTTTAGGATAGAAGCCTTTTATTCTTACTTCTATTTTCTCATCATAAACATTGAATGTCAAGAATTTAGAATTGAAGTTTTTTCTGGCGATTAATGATTGATCTTTGTAATAACTAAGCTCATATCCCTTATCATTTACATGTATTGTAAAATAAACATGTTGTCCTTTAATGTTACTATAGTAGAAATTTCGAAACATATATTTATTTTCTTTCGATAACGTTCAGGGCTATAAGCAGTAGAGATCCGCATGGCGCTATTGCGTATAGGATTTATTAGAAAAAATTAATATCCGATGGCAGCTCCATTTGGATTAGATGAATCAGAAGCACCAATAAGAACATTATTTTCTCTATCAACCTGAATTCCCATTAACTCGCCTAATTCATCTCTGTCGACCAATGTATGCCCCATGGCTTCAAGTGCCTTTCTTGTATCTGGAGATAACAGCATTTTTTCGTAATAGATAATATCGGGCAACCACTGATGATGAATCTTCATAGCTTCGATGGCTTGATCGATATACATATCATAAGCGAGTACATTCAATACAGTTTGAAATACTGTGTTGATAATGGTTCTGCCTCCAGGACTTCCAATGACAAGATATGGCTTGCCATCTTTTGCGACAATAGTGGGCGTCATGCTGGAGAGCATCCTTTTTCCAGGTTGAAGAAGATTTGCTGAAGTTCCTATCTGACCAGAATTATTGGTCATGTTGGGCTGAGGATTAAAATCTCCCATTTCATTATTGAAGATGAAACCCAGTTGAGATGATCCCATGCCTGATCCATACGAATGTTCCAGCGTATAGGTAAGTGAAACAGCGTTTCCAGCTTTGTCCATGACAGAAAAGTGAGTGGTGTTCGTTCCATCATAAAGTTGACCAAATTTTGAAGAATCGCTTACTGATGCCTTTGTCATATCAATATGATTGAAACGCTCTTTTGCAAAGGATTTGGAAGTTAATTTGTCCAGCGGCATATCTGGATTAAAATCCGAATCCCCTAAATACTCAGCTCTGTCAGCAAATGCCCTTCGCATAGCTTCAGCCACCAAGTGTACGTATGCAGTAGAATTAAATTCGATGGTATCCAGGTTAGCTAGCTCCATTACATTCATCATTTCAATTAGAGCGACACCTCCTGAACTTGGAGGAGGCATGGAATAGATTTCATAGTCCTTATACGTTCCTTTGATAGGTTTTCTTTCTACTGCTATGTATTGTTCCAGGTCTACCATTGTAATTATACCTCCGTGCTCTTCCATAAACTTGATGATTTCTTTTGCAATACGACCTTTGTAGAACCCATCTCGTCCGTGGTCTCTAATTTCTTTTAGCGTATTCGCTAATGCAGGTTGTTTCCATATCTCACCAAATTGAGTTATTTCACCATTGTCCTTTCGGAAATAGTTCCTTAGAAAAAGAACAGGGGAATTGTCATCAAAAAAAATAGCTGCCCTGTAGAGTCCCCAATTAAGTGGGAATCCGTTTTTTGCTATTTCAATTGAAGGTTGAACCAGGTCTGCCCATGGTAGACTGCCAAATTTTTGATGTGCTAAATATAGTCCTGCTACCGTTCCTGGTACGCCAATTGACTTTGCTCCAATGTGGTTTATTGTTGATTTATTCCCGTATAAATTAGTTCCAGTGCTAACATCTCCGGCATCATTTAAAAACATGTCGGTAGTTGCGTTAAGTGGCGCTTTTTCCCTGAAATCAATGGTCGTTGTTACTCCTGCAGAATCCATAAAAACTAAGAAGCCGCCGCCACCTATGTTTCCCGCTGAAGGGTGTGTCACAGCTAATGCGAAGGCAGTCGCTATTGATGCGTCAATCGCATTTCCACCTTTTTTTAGAATATCGATTCCTACCTGAGAGGCTATCTCACTACTTGAAACAACCATTCCGTTTCTTGCATAAGTTTGACTAAAAACATCTTTGGGTTGCATTAAAACAAATAGGAAAGCAAGTATGAATAGATGGGTGTTATTCATGATATTTATTTCAACGGTTTGGGCTACATTCAGTACGAAATGATTGCGAGTATTGAAATGTAGCTCAAGTTAAAAGACATTTTAGTATTCACCATCAAAAGTGTTTCGAGATATAACCTTAAATGGTTTCCCTTTTTCTGCTTGAGAGCTTAACAATAAAACATCTGTACAAGCATATGTTGAGCAGCCTTGTAAAATTAAATCAGGCACACTGTCCTGGTCAATGTCTCCAAACCATAGAATTTCATATCCGCTTTCTGTTCCAACTTGAATACCTTCTGAAATATTCCATAGACTATAAGAAGTTTGACTCTTCTCCTTAACACCATAATATAACTCATAGTCACAAGCATATCCATTATCATTAGAATATCCTGATCCAACTAATTTATATTCATTTCCGTTCATTGATTTGAAAACCTTGCTTGTGCCTGGTTTTATAATTAAATATTTATTGATTGAACCTCCCAGAAAATCAAGCTTCCCTTCTCTTAAGGTATCAATTGTTGCGTATATAAAAACTGCGTTTTCAGAACAATTGATTTGTTCATACTTACTATCTTCTATGTTCGAATATTTCTTTTTAGCCTCCACCTTTTTTAGTTGGTAGTAGCTAGAATCAATTTTCGATATCTCATAATAGTTCAACTTCGGAAGTTTATTCATTTCAGTTTTTGGGTATAATAAGGCTCTGAGAGAAAAAGTGAATTTACTATAGACATATCCTTCATATTCGTTATATCGAACTTTTATCCATGGATGCTGTCCTTTCCCATCTAGGTCTTCATAATAAGATGGTTTTACGATC
The DNA here is from genome assembly GCA_030429455.1 of Bacteroidia bacterium. Taxonomy (GTDB): domain Bacteria; phylum Bacteroidota; class Bacteroidia; order Flavobacteriales; family Flavobacteriaceae; genus Psychroflexus. Next base: position 11,669 of record JAUIFC010000114.1, read on the forward strand.
ATTTTAATGATTTCTCCATCCGGAATTTGGGTGATAACTTTAGCTGATGTACTAGGCTTTTCACGCAAATTCAAATTCGATGCGTTTACTAGAAAGCTCCGATTTTCTTGACAACAAACTGATAGTTGAAGAATGGTAAAGCAAAGTATCGTTAAATAATTCATTTTTTTATTATGTCTGCTAACGTTCCGGGCTACTCGACGGCAGGATGGTTGCCGATAGTCTGTCTGTGACCTCCGAATCTAGCCAAGGCTTGCGTAAAGCTAAGCGAAGGAGGTGCCTGAAAGTTGTTTTATTAAAGTTAAGGTTTTCACTTGCTATGTTTGAATCACTGCTGTTGTGGTAGCCTTTGTTAGATGTCGTTTTTTAACAGGAACAAAACCCTAGCATTATTATCTTCCTTTTGTAAAGTTTGTGTAACTCTGTTTTTAGCTGTTCATAGTCTCCTTCCGATATTTCTTGGATGATTTTATTTATTTCCTCTATTTCAGACTTGCCTACTTGTCCCTCTATAGCATATAATCTCATATTACACATGTCACCACTAAATTGAAATTCTTTAATTGTTTCAAATTTATTCCTCACCAACCATTCATTATCATTTTCGACTAAATCTTCAGAGTAAGAATACCCATATGTGTTGCCATTTTCTATTGAGATAATTTCAACATCTTGTATACTTGAAATAATTTCGATTTCTACTCGTGATTTTAACACAAATAATATGTTTTTATCGTCTAGGTAGAAGTCAGGGATATTTTTGAAATTTATTTTGTGTGTAGTTTCAACAAATAAGTGCAACAAGGTATAAAAAACTAAAGCGAGAAAAATCCCGCTTTAGTGAGCTAAATAGCTAAACTTTGTCTTGCATGAAA
>JAUIFC010000115.1 GCA_030429455.1 Bacteroidia bacterium
GGAGTCAGGATCTGATGAGGTAGATCTTTTTCTTTTGTTTTGTTTCTTTTTGGCCTTTTTCTCTTTTGGCTTTTCTTTTGATTTTGATTTTGATTTATGCTTCTTTTGTTTTTCTATTTGCTTTATTATGTATTCAATAAATCTTTTAACCTCTCCCAATATGTCTCATCCCAGAACCTCCTTGCACTACCAGAGGTAGATGGTGCACAGTATAATTTAGTTTCTCCTATAGTTCCAGCCATTAAGCCATAGTTGATGCGATTGGTTTTTGCACCCATGAATTCTGCTGCAGCCTTTTTACCATTAAAACAAACTACCTTCGGCTGATAGGTAAATATCTTTTTGAGGAAACTTTTTACATCATAATCATGTTTGTTGAGTGCATCATCATTCCCACTACTAAACTTCACCAAGTCAGTAAGACCTATATTATAATTTAGCAAGAGATGATATTCGTAAGGCTTTAACAGTCTATTAGTAAATCTTGCTTTATAAAGTGTAGGATAAAACTGATTACCAGGCACTGCGTAATAGGCTTGTCTTTTTGCAGATACCTGCCCTGCGGCAGTACCACAAAAAACTACATTTAAATTGGGTTTTAATAAATCTTGAAGTACCATAATTAAATATTTTCAAATTTTGAATCAAAAAAATCTATGGTTTCTAACGAAAGCATAGGTTGAAATCCGTTTTCATCCATTTTAAAAATAGAAGAAAATAAACGAAGTTTTAATTTTTGAGAATGAAACACAGAATTAATATCTTTCGCAATTTTGAGTTGGTAATCCTTGATAATCGCCCAAATCATCTCCGTATAATCTTCTGGTTCCCAATCTATCGTAAGAGATTCCCCTTTCAATTTCAATAATTCTTGCATATGTTCAATTAAGCCCATCTCTTCAATAAATAAATCGAAATCATCGTGCTCATAAAAATCTAGTAATGTATTTAAATAATTACTGCATAAGTAAGCAAAAGCAGATGAATAAAGTTTTCCTTCCAAGTCCTCATCTTCACCAATAAATGGATAATCAAAAAGCGAACTAACAACCATATAAAGATTAAAAGACTCTCTACTGTAACTATCAAGTAATATGTCAAAAGGTTTATTATTTCTCATTTTTCTCTTTTTTTAGATTTCTTCTTTTTTAGAAATGTTATCAAATTCAAATCCTATTTCTATCATTTCTCAGTTCAAAAACTATAGAACACTTAAAATTAATAATAATCATAGATTGCTATCAATCTATGATTTAACACCAGAGATTTCCTCAAGATGACTCCACCTAAAAGCACCCTTTTGTGATCTAGAGCTGTCCCTTAAAATTTTATCCAACAGGCTTTCAACATAATAACCCGCTTGTTTTATCATCTCTAAACGATTAAAAGGATCTGGTTCGCTCGTTGCAAAATCAGTTATGATGTTGAGTTTGGCAAAGGCATTATAACCTATGTCAGATAAATTACGATCTATTATTTCTCTTATAGAATCTCCATTACTTTCTGAGGTTTCAAAAACAGACTCTAATTCTTCCAATACTTCATCATACATTTCGTTGTCTATCGGGCTTCCTAAATCTGGCGATTTCACATTTTCTACAAAATCATTCACTTCCTGACTTTGACCCCATTCCTCTTCTTTTAACCGTTGGAAAAGTTCATTTAGTAATTTTTGATAGTCTTCAAAATTACATTTACTCCACTCACAACCGATTTCAAATATTTTTTTGGCAGGAATAGTTTCAGTAAAACTTTGACTTATAACTGCCAGCATACCATTGCTGCAGGCTTCACGGTATAAGATAGGATAATATGTAACTTCTGATTTATTGGAATAGCTATAAGCCCCAACCACAGAAATTGTATAATCCTCATTGGCTATTTTTATTTTTTTAGTGTTATACAATTCAAACACTAGGCTAAGATCGTCTAAACTTGGTGTTTTATAAAGCAACACGTTTAAATCTAGATTCTCAGGATGAAATAATTTATGTAAACGTAATACTGCTCCTGCAATAACATCATTAAATCCTGCACAAATAAATGGGGTTGCAGCTCTGTCAACTACTAATTCCTGACCATCGAAAGGAATAGATAGTTGAAATATGCTTTCTCCTCCTTCAGCTAACTTATGATAAATCGCTGGAATGTAATGAGGTTTTAATGCATCGAATGGCTTAAAGTCTTGTCTAAATCTCATAATTTATAATTTAATTTTCTAAGCACTCCAATCAATATACTGACCTTCGGCTTGTTCCATGATGTCTGCTAAGATGTCGTTTAATTCTTTTAAAGATACTTTTCCTCTGAGTTCTTTTCTAACTTCAACATTTTCTGCTTCGTCATTGTCAGATTGTATGCAAGCTTTTATATGATTCTCTATACTTTGAAATCCCGGAAATTCTGACTTAGCAATCTTTCCCTTTCTAATTACAACTTCTACCTTCGTTGTACCCTTGTCAATATCCAAGGCGTCACATGAATTTTGAATAGCTTCTCTAACGATTGACTTTGCCGGGTCTTGTCCAAACTTTTCTATATCATTGTCCTTAAAACCTACTTTATCTAGATTCCCTCTGTCTTCTGCAAATTTCCATTTCATATATTAAACATATTTATGTGAGTTCTACTTAATCTCAAACATTGTAATAATTATAATTTTTAATTAAGCCATCTAATTGCCCATTTTCAGAAACATATCCTGTTACTATTTTATCGGAGAGCCTAACTATAGTCTGATTTTTCTGTATAGCTGTTGTTCTTGTTATTCTTTTTACTTCTTTACCAAAAGGTGTTATAATCAGTAATCTACCTTTTTCAACGTTTTCAAGTATATTCTTATTCCATCTTTTTTTTAATCCACGTGGTAAAACTAATATAAGGGGTTGACCTCCTTTTAATAATATATTGAAAACGTCATTTTCAATCTGTGAATGATTTCCACAAATTACGCAGTTACCTTCTTTACGTTGTTTCTTAGCCCATTCATAACTTTTGAGAACAACATCGGCAGGGCATTTTCTAGAGCTAAGAAAGCCTATTGCGTTTTTATTTAAAATGTCCTTGTTGCCAAAGTATTCCATTGCTTGGTAAAGGTTAGTTTTGGTTTGATAGCTTTCTGAACTTTTCACTCAATACATAGCCTCCCGCTCTCTTTGAGCCTTTATATTCAATAGCATTCAATTTTTTCAAGCTTGAAATATGGCGTTCTAATGTTTTGTATGACTTATTTAGCTTCTCAGCTATTTCTGATGCTCTAATACTTTTTTCTGTGAGTATTACCGAAACTATCTCTACCATTGACTTCTTTACCCCCTCAGTTATTCCCTCAATTATTCCCTCAGTTATTCCCTCATCAATCAGTTTTGTTATTCCCTCAGTTATTCCCTCAGTTATTCCCTCATTGTAATTAAAAGGAACCACAACATCAGGAAACGTAACAGAAACAGTATTGTCTTTAACCTTCCAAACAGGAGGTTTAAAACCAAGCTCTTTACAATGTGCAATCATTTTCACGGTGCCAATTCCAATCTTTTCTATCCAGCCACGTAAAAAGAAGATATGGGCAATATCAGGGTTGACGGGAATAGACAAGTGATCCTGAGATAATGACTTTACAGTTATACCTTTCGGCAGGCTTCCGTAGCTATTGATTACCAATTTATCAGAATAAATATTGATGGCTATACTGCTCGAGAATGAAGAATAGTCACGATGAACAAAAGCGTTCAAAATGGCCTCACGTATAGCAAGCCTTGGAAATTTCGCCTTGTCTGTTCGTTTCCAACTTGAAAATTGAAACGAACTTGAAACGCCATAAGCCAAATCAAAAAAGTCGGTGATCTTGCGAATGGATTTAAACAAGTTATCTTCAAAAATCTTATCATACAAGATTTGTGAACCTGTCTTATCGGTATTAAACACTGATAAGCGAACACGCACTTGTGGGAAATACTTAATCGGCATTTTACCAAACAAGATTACTGCAGCATTGGTAAAGTCCCCGTTTTTGTATAAGCCGTACTTACTTAAAAACTGCAAAGGATTGTCTGGGATGTTTTGTTCTCTATTGGTATTCAATGCTTCCTTCATGCAATCTTGTACTTCATTTAAATCGATATCCTCATCATCGGCTTCTATTGCAGATTTACTTTCCCAACGCTTTATGCGATCTGTTTCTTTGTGAATTAAATCTGCCAATTGCTTAGAGTTCGCTTGTACGGTAGATGAGCCTACTCGATAATAAACCCCACCATTATAGATATAAGGCTGATTGGTTCCTTTCCAAACAGAAACCACCAAAACAGCCTTCTTTTTAATTTTTTGGATGTCAACAGAAATCGCTGGCTCTGGTAAAATTTCAGAAAGCAAATAGTTCTGAAACTCTTTAGCAACTTTTTCTGCTTCGGCAATACCCGATACCTTTTGAGCTTCTTCCACACCAATTACTAATTGGCCACCATCTCTATTCAAAAAAGAGCAAATCACTTTTGCACCTTCTTCTTTGTTAAAATGTGCTTTAAACTCTAAAGTGGCAGATTCTTTTTTCTGCAAAATATCTTCTATATAGTTTACACCATCTGTTTTCATAAGGTCTTCATTTTTTCGATGATGTCGAATATTCTATCCATTTTGCCAAATTGGGTTTCGATGACTTTTTCGATGTCTCGAATATTGAAATACTCATCTGCCCAATGACCTATTCTTTCTTCAGGTGGTATGTCATTCAAAATGGTATCGTTATACATGTCGATAACCCGAATATCATCCATCAATTTATTCGGTTTGTAGGCGAAATCAGGGTTCTCACTTCCATCTTCCAAGTATCGATATTGTTTCAAAAGCACTCTCGCAACACGTATATCTCTGTGGGCGACAAACCACCGCGGTTTTTTCAATTCAATGGCTTTTTTCATTTCTTCATGTGTGATGGAAGTATTACCAATAACACCTGTACCATAATTTGGTCTGATGATTCCAAAAAAAGCATCACAGTTTTCTACAGCAGCTAAGCAGTTTTCTAGATTGGATTTGGACGGATCTACCGGCATGGTTTTGTAGTGTGAGCTTATTGGGTGATAACCCATTTGCTCAAACAAACCGCAAACGCGTTCAACCTGGTCTTCATAACCAAAGACCGAAGAAGCTACCATTATTTCTATTTTACCATCTGCTGTCATAAGTTGAACTGTAGATTAATCTTCTTCCTCATTTTTCTCCTCCTCAAACAAAGCCTTGCCCATGCGGTACTTGATATCGTAGTTGATGATAAAATCTAACTCCGCCTCTGTAAAACCATAATGCTCAGCCAATACCGTGTCGATTTGGTCGATGATGGGTTTGGATTGACGTGCAACAAATTGTCTGTACTCGATCGAATCCTTTCCTTTATTTCGACTCTCTACTTTAATAGTTGAGTTGTTGACAAAATCTTTCATCAACTTTCTACTTAATTCAGATAAATTAGATTTCCCATGTTCAGGCAATTTTAATGGCTTAATATCAGTGCCGATCATGTGCCAAGTGTCAGAATAAACTAACCAATGAAAAAAGAATAGCGAACTGTTCATTAGGGAACAGACAGCATCTCGAGTTATGTCATCCTCAAAGTATAAAAATTGATATGTGCTAGACCTTTTTTGTACATCATTGACTTTAAATAACGGCTCATTATCTAGGGCGATTTTATAATACCTGCCACCAGCATTCCTGTAAGTAACATATGGACCTGATTTTTTCTGAAGGACACCAATTTCATCACCTTTGTGATACACTTTTTTTAGTATGCTATCTTCTAACATAGATCCAATTTTTGGTATACTATGTTCTTTAATAATCTCATGATCACAGTGATATGAAATATTGTCAAATAAAAAGTCTCTATTATCAACCTCCCATTTGGAATACTTTGTGGTGTGGACGTTACTACCCAAACCTTTTTCTTTAGATAGGATTGAGATTGTTAACTGAACTTCTGCACCGTCAAATAATTTGGCAGGACGCTCAGCATAAAAACTGTTCCAAGACAAAGTGTTCTTTACCAACCGAGAATATGGGATCATCCTTTTTGTGCATAAGCTAGACAAAGGAACAATCATTCCAATTCTTCCTCTATTTGATAATTCTAGCGATTTCTCAACAACAAAAGCGTATAGGTTTCCGCATTTTATTGTTTCATACTCTAACAACTTGTAGTTCTTGGAAACTTTACTGTACTCGACGTACGGAGGATTCCCAACTATACAATCAAAACCACCCTTAGCTGCTACAATTTGATAAAACTCAGCAAACCAATGAAAGGGTTGGTGGCTTTGCAACCAATGTTGATATTGGTTTACTTTCTTCTTGATTTTCTTCTTTTTGCCGTTCTCTGATACCTCTATTTCAATTTCAATCTCTTTTGACAAATCCATTATGCCGTAATTGGTAGCTAAATACACATTGAGTTTTTGGTTGAGTTCTTTGAGTTTTTCTATCAATTGGGCTTTGGCTTTTTTAAAGCTTTCGCTGCCCTGGTCGTTTATCAGTTGACTATTTTGGAAGTGACTAAAAGCTTTACTGACAAGCTCAAACTCTTCTTTAAATTCTTCAAGTTTTTCTTTACTTGTTTTTCCGTCTGAGGAGAAAAGCACACCATCCAAAGAGTCTTTTAATTCTTTCTCAGTAGCAAAACCAATTAAGGTATTACCTGCTCTAATATTAAAGTCAATGTCTGGTAATGGCTCTAATCCAAAGTTGTCTTTTCGTGGGTTTACATCTACGGTAGCTACAAGCTTTAAGAACAAACGCAGTTTGGCAATTTCAACCGCCTCGTGCATAATATCCACCCCATATAAGTTGTTAAGGATAATACTCTTGAAAATGAAGTATTGCAAACTGGGGTGTTGGTCGCTTTTAATCTTGGCAAGCGTTTCTTCAAAGAATTTGTGTTTGCCTGGTTCTTCAGCCACAAATTGCTCCATACGAATGATACAAGCCTCATAAAGTGGTTCTAAAATATTAAGACCGGCAAACAAAAAGGCCCCTGAACCACAAGTTGGGTCTAAAATGGTTATGTTGATAATGGCTTTGTAGAAGTGGCGAATAAATGCAGCATCGGAGGTGTTTTCAATAAAATCCTGCGTAAACTGGCGGATATTTAGGTTGTAGGTGATGAAGTCGTTGATGTGTGTGATTTTACCAGTTTCAATTTTAGATTTGATATCGGCATACCGCTTTCTGCGTTCAATCAGTTCGCGGTAAATTTCAGTTGGTAAAGCAATGTCTTCCGGTGCTTTTTTATTCCACGCTTTGCGAATTTCCCACAGATGAGGCTGAGTAGAGGCTTCTACCACTTTATCCTCTAAGGGATGATTGATGCCCTTTTGCACTTCATCAGGCAGGTCTGCAAATAAGTCATCTCCTTCAGGTATGCCTTTTTTTACGGCGTCATAGATATAGGTGCTGCCACTGTTTTTCAAAAATTGCCACAGTTCACCATCTGGTTTAAAAGCGGCTTTGTAATGGCGTAGCGTTTCATCAAAGAGGAATGGAATGATGGTGTTTTTACCAATGTAGTCGGTGATGTCCTCTTTGGTGTAGTAAGCACCCATAGCCGCGCGGTCATTGATGTATTTTTCAAAAATATAACCTATTACGTCTGGGTTTATATCCTTTCCTGTGGCTTCAATGCTATTATCTAAATGCCAATTCCATTGATCAAAAAAACTAAATATCTTTTTAAAGGCGTCATCGTCAATTTCAATCTGATCGAATTGGCGTTCTAATTCATGCACATCAAATAAACCTCCATTAAGATAGGGTATTCTGCCTAAATCTACGGGAAGCTTAGTTTTACGTTTGATTTTAGGTTTACCTAATCCATCGTGAAATAGCTCCAACAAAAAGCTTCGGTAGAAACTGTAAAAATTGCTCTGTCCATCAAGCTCCTCACACTGATTGAGTTTGTTTTGCAAGTAATTAAAATCTTGATCGAGAAAGCCTTTCTTTTGAATAAAGTAACAAAACATTAAACGGTTAAGCATTAATGAAGCATACCATTGTTTGTTTTGATTTTGTTTGTTGGTGATGTGGTCGTCAATACCTTGAATAAAGTCGAGAAAAGCAACATGTTGTTTTTTAAATTCTGTGTAGAATTTCTTGGTTACTTTATCAGTATTCTTAGCAAAGTTTTCTGAGATGCGTTGCTTAACATCTACTATAGTAATTGATTCTTCTTCGTCAAGGGTAAAAAGAAGGTTTTTCATCCGCTGAAAAAGTCCTTCTACATCTTGATGACTGTACCAGCTTACCTCACGAACTTGTTTAGGTTTGTTTTCTTCTTTTACAGCCAATTGCCAAATTTGCTGGTTTTGGTCTTTATCGGTGTAAATAATGAGATGCTCAAAATAGTTTTTAGCTACTTTAAGTTCTATTTGCTTTCTTATATTGCTTAAAGGTATTTTTCCATTTTGTAAAGATGGACAATGCATTATAACAAAACCCTTTTTTTGAGCAACACCTTCAAGCATAAAGGCATCATCATTAACAGCTATCGGTAATTTATTATTAAATGCATCCCATCCTAAATCATTAAAAAGTCCTTCAAAATCAAAGCGTTTAATATATTCTGTAAATAATTTCTTTTTCATGATTTTACAATTTTAAACCCATAGAACAGATAATTTGGGGCTCTTTGTGCTTAACATCATCTTCGTTGATTAAACTTAGTTTGCCATCTTCCCTTAGAGAAACAACCAAGTTCGCTAATTCTTCGTCTGTGATACCTGATTTAAGTTGTCTGTTTATAGTTTCTCTTGCAAACTCACGTAAAGGGTAATCATAAATATCCTGTATGGCTCTTTTTAATTCTTCTGTAAGCCAAAGCGTTCCTTCATTTTGATTGGCATAACGTTCTAAACGGCTGTAGGAGCGGTAACGAGCACCTGTTTTTTTACCCAGTTGACCACCTACTTTTGCCTCTGTTTCTTTAATATGATTTAAGCCAAATTTTACAAGTTCATGGTGTTCGTCAAATCGTTCTAAAGCTTCTTCTTCGGGAGTACATTTTACTGCCTTCAAGATTTGAAATTGCGATTGTGTAACAATATTTTTTTTAGCATCTACCCAGGCTAAAATATCATTTTCACTATGTGTTTTAGTGTACACAATAGAGCCATTTAACTTTTGGTCTTCACTGGCTTTCTTTGTGGCATAAATAACTTCTGGTAAATCAGGTATGGTTTTGGCTAAATCAGGGTTTGCATCTATTGCATTTTTCCATATTTGATATGCATAAGAAGCCAAATCTACTTCAATATCGTCTTCCTCGTCTAAGATACCAGATTTCTCATTATAAAGATCTTCAATATTAATAGGATCGCCTTCAAAGAAAACTTCATCAGAACCGACAGTTTCAGCATTTTCTCTAATACGTCGAGACAATCTTCCTCTTAAATTAATAATGTTTTCTATACCATCTTCAGGCAGAAAAGAATAACAAAGAATTTCGTGGTGCTTTTGTCCTATTCTATCCACACGTCCAGCACGCTGGATTAGACGAATAATAGCCCAAGGCAAATCAAAATTAAGCACAATATGAGCATCTTGTAAATTTTGTCCTTCACTTAAAACATCGGTAGTAATCAAGACCCTTATTTCTCTATCTTTTTTAATTGTCTTTTCATTACTTATTGGACTAAACCGGTGCGCAAAAGCAGTTGGATTTTCATTCGCTCCTGTAACACATTCTAGCTTTTCAAGCCCTCTTTTTTTCAGGCTATTGTATAAATAATAAGCAGTATCTGAAAACTGGGTAAATATGAGTATTTTCTCATTCTTGTGTTTTTTGGTTGCTAAATCATAAAGCGCATTTAGTTGCCGATCATTTTCTTGTTTCCAATTTTTGCCTAGCTTTAGTACGCCCATCAAATCCTTACTATCACCTATCAAATCTTTTTTTAATTTGCTATTAAAGAACTGGCTTCTAATCCATTTGTATTTGTCTTTCTTAGCTAATAAAGATTTGTAGTATTTTTCTGCTCTTTCTAAGTATTGTTTTTGTGTGGTTAGAATTTCAGAATATGTATCATCATCATCATCGTTATCAGAATACATAAAATCATCTATCAGTCCGGCTTCTTGTTTACCAATAGGAAAAGGTAGCTTATTTTCAATAGCATAAATAAAAAGATAATTTCTGAGAATATGCCTGCTTATTGAAAGTAAAAAAGAATAGCCACTACTTTCTAAGCGTTTAAATAAATTAGTTCTTGCAAAACCAATTAATCTAGTACCTGCGCGTCCAAGATTCTCGCTTATAATGATTTCTTGTTTAGTAATTTCAATTTCAGGTTTCTTATTTTTATAACCTTCTTGACCTAAACCATAACGCGGAAGAATTAAGTCATCAATAGCATCTACAACTTTTTTTGAATACAATTGTGCATATTGATCATTTGGATCTTTAGGATTAAAAACGTACTCAACTTTTTTTGGTAATCTTTCCGGAAAATAAGAGCGTGTACCATTTGGAAATACCAAATATTTACGACCATTTTTAGGGTCATCTTTGGCATAATTTGTTTTTATGAAACTTCTTGTACGTCTTACTAAAAACAATCTCATTAATTCTGCCCAATCATCAGAATATGAACTTTTTTCAAATGCAGCAACAGATGTTTCTGGCACCTGATGGTTTGCTAAAAAATGAACTCTACCACCAATACTTTCTATATATTGCTCAGGACTAATACCTAAATTATATTCCTCATCTAAAAATAGTCGTAATTGATTGGAAAGATCTAGGTATGTCTTATTGTATGGTGTAGCTGTAAGCAATATTACTTTACTATCATTTAAATAAATGTATTCTTGAATTGCACGATATCGTTTTCCATCACGATTTCTAAGGTTGTGACTTTCGTCAATTATAATTTGTCTATATCTGCGCTCGTAAGCTAATTTAGTCTGAGCTTTGGTAACTGATAAAACTTTTGCTCTTAGTTGATATTTATGAGCATAATCTTCCCACATTTCAACTAAATTCTTAGGGCAAATTATTAATGTTTCTAAGAAAAAATCATCCTCAAACATTTTTGCCAAGGCCGTTGCAGTTATGGTCTTTCCTAATCCAACGACATCACCGATAATAACACCTCCACGATGGTGCAAATGATGTGCTGCAACCTTTACGGCACTTTGTTGATAAGGCAATAATGTATTATGAAAGACTTTAGGAAGTTGAAATTCGGAAATTCCTGCTCGAGCTTCTCTGGAAAGATGATAAGCAATTTTTAGATACACATGATATGGAGAATATAGTTTTTCACTCGCCCAACTTTCATCTATGATTTGTGCAAGTTCTTTAGTTATATCAATACTCCATCTGTCGTCCCAGCGGTCTTGATACCACCTTGTGAGTTTCTTGGCAGCATCGCCCTCAACAACATCGACATTTAATTCACCTTGTTTAGAAATACCAGCAAAAGTTAGATTAGAGCTACCTACAAAACCAATTGTGGGGCTGTTATAATCATCTCTATGGGCAAGATAAAGCTTTGCATGTAGTGTATGCCTTAAATGTAATTTTACTACTACTTTTCTGCTAACTAATTGTTTATAAAGCTTTTTTAAAGTTTTTTCATCAGAATTTGTTGGATTTCCAATAGTTAACTGTTCTTTAAATTCCTTTGCTATTTTCCTTTTTAGTTCCGCTGCAAACTTATTATCAATGATTATTTTATCATAATTATAGTAATCTCTAATATACTCACTAGGCATTCTTTGCATTCCAATTATAACTCTGCAATGATAAAAGTTATCATCCTCAAATTCTTCTGGCAAATAATCACCGTTTAAATTTTCAACAGAATTAACAACTTTTTCCCAACCTCTCAAGTTAAAGTAACCAATACAGAAGTCCGCTCTTTTTGAATTTTCTAATGTTTTATTAAGACCTTCTTCAAGGTTCTTCTCAATATTATCAAAAATGTTTGGCATGTCAATTATATAATTGTTTAAAAATAAAATTATTTTCTAAAATCCTAAGTAAATGATTAATCGGACTGCCGTGTTATTATCGCTCACATACTTCTCATAAACTTCAACTTTCCTCTTCCAACTCTTCCGATTCGTGAAAAATAATTTTCTTGGTGTAAATGTCTTCAGACTAAAATGTATTTTCATTTATCAAAAATTAAAGTTAGTATCTTCCAAAACCTCAATATCTTCCTTCAACCCTTGATAAAAACGTTTTACAGGCTTTACACTGTTCACTTCTGCTTTAAATTCAAATTGGTTTTGCTTTAAAGGGCTTATGTAGGCTCGACTAAGTGGATATTCTTCTGTCAGCAGTAATTTGGCTTTCAGGTTAAGTTTTAGATGCACTGTGTAGGTTTGTTCTCCTTTAGAAAAACCAAACACATCTGGCTTTGTATATTCATGCAGGTCTTCATATTCCTGATCATGATCGAGCAGTTGCA
>JAUIFC010000116.1 GCA_030429455.1 Bacteroidia bacterium
CTCAGACTTTTTTTCAACTCTTCATTTATTGCTGTTACACCACCATGAATAAAATTCATTGGATTATTAAGTTCGTGAGCAACCCCAGCAGTGAGAATACCCAAAGAAGCCATCTTTTCCGATTGCACCAATTGCGACTGGGCTGACTTTAGATTGTTGATGGCCACTGTTAACTCTTCGTTGGATTTTTGTAATTCGTTAGTTCTTCGTTTTACTTTTTGCTCCAACATTACATTCTGTTCCTTAATCATTTGCTGTTTATCTTTGGCCATTTGAAGCGCTAATTCTTGGGATTCCTCTTTTTCATTTCTCAGTACATTAATTCTATCTGCCAAAGCTACGGAAAGCAAAATCGCCTCAAAACTGGCTCCAATTAACATTGCTCCATGAAAGTAAGGTTTATATGGAAGTATTCCTATATTGGTTAAGGCAAAAATAATGACGGTTAAAAGAAAGAAAGACCAAGCTATTAAAAAAAACTTTCCAGGTTTAAAACCTGTTAATGAGACTTTTATACCTGCTAAAATTCCAATAATCGAACCGTATAAAGAAGTCACATTTACCCAATGAAACGCTAATACATCCCAACCTAATACCAGATAAAATATACCAATAACATCTAATACCAATACTATAGAAATGAGTTTTGCATAAAAAGGTGCTTTTTCTTTTAGATGTAAGAAATTGATGATAAAAAATACAGAGACGATAGCAACTATTGCTCCAGAAAGAACAGCAAATTTTTGATTTAATATCGGCCAATCTGGCATTAAAAAACGGTCGGTATATCCAAATAAGGCTAGCTGAGTAACTACCAAAGCGAATAAATAAGCCACATAATAGGCATAACTATTATCGCGCGTTATGAAGTATAACACCAAATTATAAAGAAACATAACCAGTACTAAACCCGTAAAAATACCAAACACAAAGTCCTTGGCAGTTAACTGCTTAAACAGCTTATCCGTCGAAAGAACTTCTATCGGAATAACAACTGGTTTGGAACTGTAAACCCGAAAATAGTAATCTTGAACACCTTTTTTTGTTGGAAAAACATAATCTGAACTGACATAAGGCCGAGTAGCAAATTCAAAGGCTTGACCAGTTTGATACGCTCTAAACAACTGTTTATTATTGTTTGGCATCCATAGCTCAACAGTATCCAGCAATGCATAAGATAGGCGAATAAAATTCTCATTAGGCTCTAAATCAAACGGTATGTTCACCTTGACTGCTGCCCATTCACCATTATTGTAATTTACAACACCACTTTCTACGAGATCATATTGCAGTTTATCCAAATCTAATCCTTTAGTCTTATGGTCAATCGGAGAAGTATAAACAGAAATGTTCTGACCAGAAACCGAATTAAGGAAAGAGAAAAACAACCATAGAAAAAGGATGTAAAATTGTCTCAAAATAATCGTTCTTGTAGATTCGGTCTATAACAAAGATAACTTATTAAAATTCAACAAAAAACTATTTTAACCTTCTATCTATTGTTTCTATCATGAATTGAATAAGACACATTGGTGTACAAAAAACATTGTGGATACACTAAAATTCACCTGTAAAAGCTAAATTTTATTGTTGGACTTTTCAATCACAGATCGGCTTGGAAAATATTGATTTCTTTTCTTCAAAAAGTAGTTTTCGATATATTTTGTCAGAAAAATGCCTAATAAGACACTAATTGTATTAAAAATAAATACATTAAAAATGTTATGAATTTCAACACCTATGGCAGTGTAAAGAGTAGGCATAAGCTTATTGACTAATAAGTGAATTACATATATTGAATAAGATGCAAGACCAATTTCACTCATTATATTCACAATTCTTTTACTAAAATATCTATCCAAATTTTCATTAATCCTCTTTTCATATAAAAATGACATCAGAATAATTGAAAAAGAAATATACAGAAACGTAAATCCAAATGTTTTTACAAAAAATGAAGGAACTGGATTGAAAAAAGGTGTCCAAACAAGCCCTAAAAAGGCCACAATAAACAACATTTTTCTATTTTTAAAATAAAACTGCTCGAGTTTCTCTTTTTTAAAATAATAGAGATAGGACAATAAAACGCCCGACAGCAATGAATCTATTCTTAAGTGCGTCATAGAAAAATTCTTAGCAGACATGTCGGGATAAAAGTAATTGCTTAATACTCTGAGCAAAAAGGAAATAATAAATGTGTAAAGAATTGTTTTGACCACATAGTCAAACCATTTTTGGCTTTGGGTAGATTGCTTAAACGTTGAAGTCGAATGGAAAAAGTGTAGGGCAAAAGCAAGGCCAAAATAGAAATGCTCTTCAACTGCCAACGACCAACCGGCAGAATATAAATAAGCCCAATCACTAACATAATTTTGAAAAAAAGTCAAATCGCCTAACAGTGCTAAATAGTCGATACTTCCTTCCTTTAAATAGATCAATGCCAAATATGGAAGAGCAGTAAGATAAAACATGGGGTAAATTTTAAATCCACGTCGAATTAAAAACCGCTTTACATCGACAGAACCGTATTTTTGATACTCTTTAAAAATCAAACCAGAAACCAAAAACCCACTGAGAACAAAAAAAAGATCCACGCCTATCCAACCCATATTTTGAAAAGGATACCAAATTTTTGAATGCCTAATAAGGACCAAAAGTATTGCCAATCCTCTTAAAAAATCTAATTCTCTTAACCTCTTGTACGAACTCATAGGTTTAAACTTCTAATGGTTGATTTTGAAACTCGAACAAAAATAGAACTATTCACCAAATAGCAACTTTATAACTAGTAGTATTTAATTGGTCATTGGCAATTATTTCTACGACAACCAATTACAGAACTACAATAACCCCATTTTCAACTAGTCGCAAATTCTAAGCTTTTATGCATTTAAACTAAAATTGACAGGTATTTGCAAGTTGGGGTATTGCATTAATGGAAAATGATTAATTTTAAACGAAAGAAAAGCCATGAAAATTGAACACATAGCCATTTGGACTTTAGATTTAGAAAAAATGAAGGCGTTTTATTTGAAGTTTTTTGATTTAACAGCCAATGAAAAATATTACAATGCTCAAAAAAAATTCAGTTCATACTTTTTGTCTTTTGCCTCTGGTGCGCGAATAGAACTCATGCATCAACCAGATATTTCAGAATTTATCGAAAATTCAAAATTAGGTTTAGCCCATTTTGCCATTTCAGTGGGAACTAAAGAAAAAGTGAACGCTTTGACAGAATTGATTAGAGAAAATGGGTATGATGTCCTCGGACAACCTAGAACAACTGGCGATGGTTATTACGAAAGTGTCATCGCCGATCCAGAAGGCAATTGGATTGAAATTACAGAATAACCAAACATACAGACATGAGTAAGAATATTTTTTCAAAATTAAACCGCAAACTATTAGCAGTACATTTTATAGTCTTGGTTGCATTTATGTTTTATGCCTGCAAAAATTCAGATAACCAACTGGTCGAAAATTCTGAGATCAAGGAAAAAATTGAGGCATCAGACAGGTTGCTCATGCATACTGTTTTTCTAAACCTAAAAGACTCTATAAGCCAAGAAGATAAGGCATATGCTCTAAACGAATTGAAAAAGCTAAAGGACATTCCTGAAGTCATGTCGTTTGTAGTCGGTACAAAAGCAAACACAGGCGATCCACGTTTGAACAAAACTTACGATTTAGTTCTCCAAATGTCATTTAAAAACATTGAAGAACTCAAATTATATGACAAAGACAGCCTACATTCAGAAGTAAGAAAAAAACTCAAAAACCTCTTGGCTGGACCTCCAGAAGTATATGACTATTGGTCCAATTAGGGTCTGCTGAAAAACACATATTTATATATTTTAAAATGGATGCCAAGTTTCAACAAACGAATAAGTGCAAGGTTTTTCAATAAAAATCTGAATATTTTCTTTCACCAATTTAAATGCGTCATTTGGGTTTATAGTTTTTTCTAAGAAATACATATAAATTCTAAACTTGATTTATGTTAGCCTTTCGCATACCATCTTCTTCGTTGCCTTCGACTTGAAGTATTATTATACATCTGCGTCTTGTCGCCTTGAATCTGGCATACGACAGACTTTTTCAGCAGACCCTATTTAATCAGCTAAAAACCTTATAAGCCAAACTTTTCCTTTAGGACATCTACAAAATCTAGTTTTTCCCAAGTAAACAACTCAACCTCTACAGTTCTTTCGCCCGAGTAATTCGATTGAAAACACTTTGTTACTTTTTGTGGAGTTCTGCCCATATGACCGTAACTCGCTGTTTCCGAATAGATAGGGTTTCTAAGTTTCAATCTTTTTTCGATGGCAATCGGTCGCATATCAAATACTTCATTGATAATATTGGCTATCTCGCCATCGGACATGTCGATGTGTTTGTTGGTTGTTTGCACATAAATCGACGTAGGTTTATCAATACCTATGGCATAGGAAACTTGCACCAAAACCTCATCGGCAATACCTGCTGCCACCATATTTTTGGCAATATGTCTGGAGGCATATGCCGCAGAACGGTCTACTTTACTTGGGTCTTTGCCAGAAAATGCGCCTCCACCATGAGCGCCTTTTCCGCCATATGTATCTACAATAATTTTTCGTCCAGTTAAACCAGCATCGCCATGTGGCCCACCAATGACAAACTTACCTGTAGGATTGATGTGATAGGTAATTTCACCTCCAAAAAGCGCTTGAATATGCTCTGGAAATAATGTTACAACACGTGGAATTAAGATGGTTTTAATGTCCTGTTTAATTTTATCAAGCATCGCATCATCATCAGCGTCGAACTCATCATGCTGCGTAGAAACGACAATGGTATCGATTCGCTGTGGCACATTATCGTCGGAATATTCGATAGTCACTTGGGCCTTAGCATCCGGCCTTAAATAGGAAATTTCAGAGTTTTCACGTCTTAAATCTGCCAAAACTCTTAGTATTTTATGAGAAATATCCAGCGCCAACGGCATATAGTTTTCTGTCTCTTTTGTCGCATAACCGAACATCATCCCTTGGTCACCAGCGCCTTGTTTTTCCTTATCTTCCTTATCCACGCCTTGATTAATGTCTGGCGATTGTTCGTGGATTGCAGAAATCACACCACAAGAATCGCCACTAAAACGGTAAGCTCCTTTGGTGTAACCAATTTTATTAATCACTTCTCTGGCGACTTCCTGAACATCGACATAAGAATCGCTTTTTACTTCGCCAGCCAAAAAAACCTGACCTGTAGTGACCAAGGTTTCGCAAGCAACTTTAGAATCTTTATCAAAGGCTAAAAAATGATCGAGTAAGGCGTCGCTAATTTGGTCTGCAATTTTATCTGGATGACCTTCAGACACACTTTCGGATGTAAATAAATATGGCATAACTTTCTTATTATCAATTTATAAAAATTCGAGAAGAGATTGCTGAATTTAGCAGATGCAATAATTACCTGTTTTAGCATTTAATTTCAGCACTGCTGAAAGAGGTTGCAATCAGAACAAATCCTTCCTCAAAATGGATTGCAAATATAAGTTTTTATAGGCGATAATTTCGCAATTTGAAACGTGATTATCAAAAAAATTAGTACAACAGATACTTCTCCCTCATACTCAAATATTTTTCCAAATCAGGTTGCCAAGATTCTTTGATTTTGTCCTCAGATTTACCCGCTTTGATGCCTTGCTCAAGATGAAGAGTTCCTGCCAATTTTGTAAAAAATGAATTAAAAAACAACGCCTTATCTTCTGTATTTCTATAAGCCTCAATCAGCCAATTAATATGTATGCTATTTAATGTGTTGTGTGTTCTCAAATCCCTTCCAAAGCAGGTTTTGTTCTCATGTTTCGGATATTTACTGCCTTCATTTGGTTTTGGAATGTATTGAAAATCATAGTTATCTTGATCTAAAAAAGGTGAACCAAATACTTGAAACTGAAAGTCTGTCCCTCGACCTACATTGACGGTCGTACCTTCAAAGAAACATAAACTTGGGTATAGATTTATGGATTTCGAATTGGGCAGATTAGGTGAAGGTTTTATTGGAAGTTCGTAAACATCTTTATCATTATAATTTTTTAAAGGTATAATTTCAAGTTGGCATATTAGGGCATCCTTTAGCCATTTTTCTCCATTTATCATTTTGGCATATTCGCCAATTGTTAAACCATAAACTACTGGCACAGGATGCATCCCGACAAAACTCTGGTGTTGCATTTCCAATACTGGTCCATCCACATAATGCCTGTTAGGGTTTGGACGGTCTAGGACAATGACAGGAATGTTTTGCTCAGCGCATGCTTCCATAACATAGTGCAAAGTGGAAATATAGGTGTAAAACCTAACTCCAACATCTTGAATATCAAAAATAACCAACTCTATGCCAGACAAATCTGCAGCAGTTGGTTTTTTATGTTTTCCATATAATGAAATAATTGGCAAACCTGTTTGAGCATCGATGGCATTTTCAACTTTCTCACCTGCATCTGCTTTACCTCTAAATCCATGTTCAGGGGCAAATACTTTTTTTATGGCTATGTCCAACGCCAATAAGGAATCAATCAAATGGACATATTCTCCCTTGTCATTCCGAATGACAGAGGTTTGATTGGCTACGACGGCGATATTTTTCGATTTTAATTTATCCAAATACAATTCTGTTTGTTGAGCTCCCGTTAGCAGTTCAGGTTTTGGCACAATTTCATTTTGAGCTTGGCAGGCATAAATGAAAATGAATGCAAATAAAACTGTATTTTTGAACTCCCAATAATTGAATTTCAATTTGAATTTTGAATATTTCATATCTAAAAAACTGATAACTTCTAAGAGTTATAAAAGTAAGGTTTCTTCGCCTATAATAAAAATTGCCATCACTGCCATTAGCATTGGAATTATCATGATGCTCCTAGCTTTTGGAACTGGTTATGGGCTTAAGCATAAAATTAGAGATAAGATTACGGCCTTTAATGGGCACATAAGCATCAAGGGGTTTAATGACAATCAATCCAATCAAAGCATTTATCCTATTGATGGCAATCAAGCGTTTTATCCAAATTTTGAAGATGTTCCTGAAGTGATGCATATTCAAAAAACAGCTACAAAATACGGCGTTATCCGAACAGAAACTGATTTTGAAGGCATTGTGGTCAAGGGTGTTTCTACAGATTATAATTGGACTTATTTCGATGAGTTTATTACCCAAGGAAGAAAACTAGACCTGAACACTAAAATAAGTAAAGAGGCAATGATGTCGGAATACCTTGCGAACCGACTTGGATTTAAACTTGGCGATAAAGTGATTGTTTATTTTTTGAACAACAACAGCAAACGCAAAACGCCACCAAGTGTTGCCTTAACTCTAGTAGGATTTTACAACTCTGGCTTTCAGGAATTTGACAAACAATTTCTGATTGCTGATATCAAACAAATTATCCGGTTAAACAAATGGGATAAAAACCAAATTGGAGAATTTGAACTTATAGTGTCCGACTTTGAAGATATCGAAAATACTAGAATAAAAGTTTACGAAAACATCGGTTCTTTTTTAAATGCATTTTCCATCGTCAATGAATATCCCACCATATTTGAATGGATCAAGATTTTTGATGTCAATATTGCCTTAATTGTCGTCATTATGATCATTGTTGCCGGTATAAATATGATTACGGCACTTTTGGTTTTAATTCTTGAGCAAACAAGATTGGTCGGCATTCTAAAGGCCTTGGGCGCTCAAAATTTCAGCATTAGCAAGATATTTTTATACAATGCTTCTTACCTGATTTTAAGAGGTTTACTTTGGGGCAATTTAATTGGAATAAGCCTTTTACTTATTCAGAAATATGGTGAAGTCATCACTTTAAATCCAGAAAATTACTATGTCACTCATGCGCCAATATACTTGGATTGGACCTATATTGTTGGCATAAATCTAGGAACTGTTTGCATTTGCCTATTAATGTTGCTTTTACCTTCATTTATTATTTCAAGAATTTCTCCGGTCAAAGCCATAAAATTTGATTAATTAAATCATTGAAAAATTCATTAAGCATAACTTTGCAAACACATTTTTTATCATGAAATACGCCAACAATATTTTAGAAACCATCGGTAAAACACCGCTTGTAAAACTGAATAAAATAGTCCAAGATTTGCCTTGTTTGGTCTTAGCCAAATACGAAACTTTTAATCCTGGAAATTCTGTTAAAGACAGAATGGCTTTGCAAATGGTTGAAGACGCCGAAGCCGATGGACGGCTAAAACCAGGTGGAACAATAATTGAAGGCACTTCTGGAAACACAGGCACGGGTCTTGCCTTGGCAGCGATTGTAAAAGGTTATTCTTGCATCTTTGTAACCACAGACAAACAATCTAAAGAAAAAGTAGATGTGCTCAAAGCCTATGGTGCAGAAGTGATTGTATGCCCTACAGACGTCGCACCAGACGATCCTAGAAGCTATTATTCTGTGTCTAAGCGATTAGGTGAAGAAACCCCAAATTCTTGGTATGTTAATCAATATGACAATCCTTCTAACTGTAAAGCACATTTCAGAACAACAGGACCCGAAATCTGGAACCAAACCGAAGGTAAGATAACGCATTTTGTTGTTGGTGTAGGAACTGGCGGAACCATTTCTGGCACAGGAAGTTATTTGAAATTAAAAAACCCAAAAATCAAAATTTGGGGAATTGACACTTACGGCTCTGTATTTAAAAAATACCACGAAACAGGTATTTTTGATGAAAATGAAATATATCCTTACGTTACAGAAGGCATTGGTGAAGATATTTTGCCAAAAAACGTTCGCTTTGATATCATTGAAGGTTTTACAAAAGTAACGGACAAAGACGCCGCAATTTATACCCAAAAACTCGCCAAAGAAGAAGGCATGTTTCTAGGAAACAGCGCTGGAGCTGCTGTAAAAGGTCTTCTCCAACTCAAAGAACACTTTACAAAAGATGATGTAGTCGTCGTCCTTTTCCACGATCATGGCAGCCGTTATGTCGGCAAAATGTTTAACGACGAGTGGATGAAAAAAATGGGGTACATTGAGTAGTTATTTGTCACATGAATTTGAGCTTTTATGCATGACAATTCGAGCCTAGGCTTTATTATCTAAATTTATTAAGTATTCTACTAAATTTTGATCTCTATTAAGTTTTAATTTTTTCCGTAACCGATATCTTGCCAATTCAACGCCTCTTGTGGTAATATTAAGGAGTTTGGCTATTTCTTTAGAGCTCATATTCATCCTTAAGAACGCTGCTAATTTCAATTCTCTAGGAGAAAGTTTGATGTTTTGTTGGGATAATTTTTCTAAATAATTACCATGAACTTGATCAAAATGATACGCAAATTTATGCCAATAGTCTTCATCAGAAAGCTCTTGATCTATCGTTTTCATTATTCTTCTGAGAGCCATTTTCGAATCTCCTTTATCTATTGCAGCACTTATCTTATTTTGGACATCGTTAAGAAACTCTTTGCTCTTTATAAGTTGCATTGTTATAGACGTTAGCTGGTCATTTTTTAAATTGATTTCGGACTCCAGTTTATCATTATATAGTTTGTTGATTTCTTCATTTTTTACTTGTATTTCTTTTTCCTTTTCCTCTGTTATAATTGTTGTTACAGCTTTATGCTTTTTACTTTGCGCAATAAAAAAGAGAGATAATGAAAGCAATAAAAGCATAAAATATCCAAGCCTAGCATACCAAGTGGCGTACCAAGGTGTTAAAACTTTAAAATTTACATTAGAAACTTCGCTTTCGATGCCATAAATATTTGAAGTTTTGACTTCAAAGGTATAGTTCCCAAAAGGTAAATGATCATAGCTTTTTTCATTTAAAGTAGACCAATTTGACCATTTCTTGTCTAATGGTGTTAACCTGTAGCTATATTTTAAGTCTTCGAAGCCGTCGAAATAAGGAGAAGTATACTCAAATTTTATAGACTGATCTTTTTTGATTTCTAAATCTTTATCAGACAATGGGAAGTTTGTATATATTGAGTCTTGGCTCATTGAAAAACTAACTGACTTTATTATAGTAGAATAATCATTTTTCACTGAATGCTTCTTTGTAGGATCGTATGCAATAAAACCCTCTTTTGCAGTTATAAGGACATTGTTCTCATCTAAAACCGAAATATTCTGAAGATCATTGCTTATGTAATCATTGATATGATTAAATACCTTTGTGCTTTTTCTGTATTTACCAAACTTTTCTTCATAAATTACACCTAATTCATTGTTTTGAATGTAATAAATTGAATTACGACCATTAGGTACAAGTTCGCTTATATGTGCTGTTCCTAATAGTTCATTAAAGAAAGTATTTTTAGAAAAATGTTCTGATTCTGGATCATAATTATACACCCCTTCTTCTGATGTAAATATCATTTGGTCATCAATCTTGTAGGCAGTAATTAGAATATTCGACGGAAAACCATGACGATGGTCAAAGTGTTTTATTTCGTTTTTGAGCTGTAAATTGCGATCAAATTCTAGTCTGTAAACACCTTTATAGCCATGAGACATCCATAAAATTGTATCATTTTCAAAACTTAATATTCTTGAAGACTCGGTCATTCCAATGACATCCCCAATAGGCTTCCACAAATTGTTTTCTTTTTCAAAATATTTAATTCCTTTATAATCGCCACCTAAAATTGTGTCCGGATTAGGGGTTTTCAAAAATGTCCAACTTCCTAAATCATGAAATTGTTGTAACCTATTATTGTCAATTTCAAAAGCTCCTCTATGATGATTAACAAACAGTTCGTCATCAATCTGGGAAAATTGATATACCTGACCTGAACTACCAGGCATAAGACTATAAGGATCTTCCACGGATAACGAACTTGAATCCTGATATTGAAAAACTCCATTATTGGTACCCAAATAAAATTTTCCATCAAAAAAATGAGCATCATATCCAGTTCCTTCAACACCTAATTCTTCATTGATTAGACCAAAAGGCAAGCATAATTTTAAATAATCAATACCATTGTTCACCGAAATCCAAAGGTTGTTAAAACTGTCTTCGTAAACTGCTTTTACCGTTCTTTGTGTAATTCCTCTGTTATTGTTAAAATGGAATTTAAGAGATAAGTCAGGAGTTAAAACTAATACTCCATTATTTTCAGTTCCTACAGCATAATCTCCGTTTTGTAATCTAATAACATCATTTATTATACTTGATTCCAAAAGCTTTTTTTTATGTGTTATAAATGAGTTGCTGTATTCAAAAACATCACCAGTCTCACTAAAAAAATAATATCCCTCAGTACCATTTAATATCGCAGAAAGTCTAGGCAGATTAATCGATCCCGACACTTTGATAAATTCATTACTTATGTATTCGAAAAGTCCTAAGTTATAAAATTGGCAGAATAAACGATTTTCAATTTTGAATGAATTAATTAAGAATCCAGGTGAATCTATTTTCTCGAAGCCTTTCGAGGAATAAGCAATTAGCTTGTCTTCTGTGTTGATGTATATTTTGTCGTTCAGTTCAAATATTTTCCAAACCTCTGAAATATCCAAACCCATTTGATTCAATTCCTCTTTTAAAGAAACAAACTCTAAACCATCCAAAGTTTTATTGAGATATCCTAGTTGATTTTGACCACCTAGGTAAATAACACCTTTACTGTCCACTACTATAGTTCTTATTTTAGTAGACTCTGGTATAATATATTTTGTCCATGAATTTCCATCAAACTCCAAAACACCCAAATCATTTGCAACATATAAAAATCCATTACTGGATTGACAGAAATCCCAACTATGCATTCCTCCTTGATAGGTTTCCGATTCAAAATGTGCTCGTAATGGAATCGTCTTTAGTTTACTAGGACTTTTCTGACAAAATATTTTTAGGGGTACAAAAAAAAGGAAACAAATTATAAATCTTAACAGCATGAGAGTTTGATATAAAGTACTAATGTATAATAATATTTTTTTATTTACTCATTTTTAAATCATTAAATAAGCTATTGTGTATTTATAATGAGTTTATATTAACAATTTTTTGAGTTTTTGATGTAGTTCAATTTTCTAACAATTGAATATTTCCTAATAATTTTGTTCATCATAAACGGCTTTGCTTTGTTTAACCGAAAACGATTTAGAGTCGTGATAAATAAAAATCATTAATAAATAAATTTAAGTCGATATGAAAAAAACAATTACTTTAATGCTTTGTGCC
This sequence comes from Bacteroidia bacterium, assembly GCA_030429455.1. Classification (GTDB taxonomy): domain Bacteria; phylum Bacteroidota; class Bacteroidia; order Flavobacteriales; family Flavobacteriaceae; genus Psychroflexus. Next base: position 12,207 of record JAUIFC010000116.1, read on the forward strand.
ATTTTTGGTCTTTTTGGTTTTAGCCAGAATTTAATTTCAAATGGAACTTTTGATGATGCATCAGGTTGGACTGTTGTCAATCAATATGGAACGGACAGCACCAATGGTTCTGTAACATTTGCAAACGGAGTTGCAACAATAAATAAAATAGATCCAACTGATGGAGGTTGGATCCATATGGGGTTTTACACTAGTATCACCTTGACTGCTGGCTGGTATCAG
>JAUIFC010000117.1 GCA_030429455.1 Bacteroidia bacterium
AATACATTTTGCCAACATCCTGAAGTATGTCTAGCCTATTTGGGTCTTTGTTCCATTCTTGAAGCAACAGATCGGTGCTTTTTTCCAGATTTTTGTATTTGGCCAACTCGATAAATATTTTAAGGTATGGCGAATAAGGATTATTAGGATAATAGTCTAGAGATTTATCGATATTGACCAATGCTTTATCTACAAATCCGCTTTGAATCAATGCATTACTAAGGTGTAAGTAAATAAAGCTTTTTCCCATCGAGTCGTTCGCCTCGATGTTGAGTTCAACACCTTTTAGGGCATATTTTAAATATTTTGTCGTATTAGGAACCGCTTTTTCATATAACACCGAAAGCACCAAGACAGATGTTACCGAATTAGGATTATATTCTAAGGCCTTTTCCAGATGAGGTATGGCCAAATTAAACTCTTGAGACGAAATGTAGTACAAGGCTTTTGCAATTAGACATAAATCCGACTTTGAATCATATAATATGGCCTTATCGGCGTTTTCATTAAGTTGATTTTTATATTTTTTATCAATTTTAAACTCGTCCAAATGGTAATAGGCGATGGCCATTTGTGCATAAGCGATGGCAAAACTTGAGTCTTCGTTAACGGCATCTTGGAAAAAATCAATCGCCTTTAAGAAATCCTCCTCCGTTGATGTTTGCATAAATTCAAGGCCTTGCAGGTAATAATCGTACGCTTTAATATTAGTGGTTGGTCGCTTGTCTATTAAAGCAAGTTCTTCGGGTGTGACGGTGGCTTCAATCGCAATGGCTATATTTTTGGCGACCGTGTTTTGCAGTTCAAAAATATTTTCAATTTTGTGATTGTACTGTTCTGTCCAGATTGGCGAATCGGTTTCGGTATCAATGAGTTGAATATGCAACAATACTTCTTCGCCAATTTTCTGGCCACTGCCTTCAACAATATAATCTACATTTAGGTCTTTGGCAATGTCGCTAATTGTTTTGTCGGTGTCGCGGTATTTTTCGACAGAAGTACGACTTTTTACACTAAGGGCTTCAATTTTTTGAAGATTGCTCAAAGAGGATTCCATCAAGCCATTTACAAAATACAGATTACTGGTATCTTCACTCATATTTTTAAACGGCAATACGGCAATAGATTTTTTTTCTAATGAATTTTCAGAAGTACTTATAGAGGTATTTCCTAAATAAAAACTGATTGAAGCAATAATAAGTATGCTTACAACTATAATGATTTTATTTTGATAACTGCTAAAAAAAGAAGGTGCAGAAGCTTTAGGAGCTAAAGATTCTTCGTCAATTTTTGATGCAATAGGATCTTTTTCGTTTTCTTCTTCTTCAATAGTAAAATTATCAATATCCGTCTTTTTTTCCAATTCTTCTTCGGAGAGTTTTCTAGATTCTCCAGGAGGAAAGCCAAATTCTTCTCTAAAACATTTAATAAAATACGAGCTGTTGGAAAAGCCGATCTCATAAGAAATTTCTGATACCGTCATTTCGGAGTCTTCAAGTAATTCTTTGGCTTTATCTAAGCGAATCTTACGAATATACTGACTGGCAGACTTTCCTGTTTGTTTTTTAAGTTTACGCAACAGATTAGAACGACTCATGTTTACAGCATCGGCTAATTCTGATACGCCAAAATGTTCATCAGACATACGATCTTGAATGATGTTTTTGGTTGTTAAAAGAAATTCGCTATTACCGCTTGAGTTTGACATCTTAAATACTTCTTAAAATTCGAAGGTAGGCATTTTTTTTAATTCGAGGTCATAAGTTTTAGTCTGGGTTTTTTCATTCATTTTTCTTTATTGTAAAATGCACGTATTTAAGGTGTTGCATCAAGGCTTGCGTCATAATTTATATAGATGCGTCATAAGTTATATGCATTATTCAAAAGTTTATACTTGTTAGAGCATAAGTATACAGACTTGCATCACGTCTCATCGCATCTTTGTTTCATCAAAAAACGAAATAATAACAATTAAATTTTTAACAATGAAAACCTTCAAAATCAATTCAACAAAAACAGTAGTATTATTTGCTTTAGCCTTAGTATTATTTTCTAGTTCATGTGCACAAAAGAACAATGACACGGCACAACAAACAGAAGTGACCTCTAAAGTAAGCGCCCCTGAGATAGACATTCATGGAGCGGTTCTGACAAACAACCTGGATGCGGTAAAGCAACACATCGACGCCGGAACAGACATTAATGCAAAAGAACCAATGGGCGGATCCACACCTCTTATTACAGCCATAACGTTCGATAAACCAGAAATAGCAAATGCCCTTGTAAAAGCAGGCGCAGATTTATCTATTCAGAATAATGATGGGTCTACGGCTTTGCACACAGCTGCATTTTTCGGAAAAGTTGAGATGGTGCAAATGCTTATCGATGCCAAAGCCGACAAGACCATAAAAAACAATTATGGTGCTACGCCTAGAGAGATTGTGTTAGCCGAATTTTCGCAAATGAAACCTATTTACGAAATGATGATGGCACAGCTTAAACCTATGGGCTTTACGTTCGACCTTGCTGAGTTAGAAAAGGCAAGACCAGTGGTAGCGATGATGCTAGAGTAGGCCTACATCCTAACCAATTAACTAATGACTTTACGCTCCTATAATAACCTCAAAGGGATATGAATTTCAAAATCCTCCCAAGCCCGAACGAACATAAGTCGAAGTAAGGGAGGATTTAAGAGTTCAGAAACCCGAAACCAAAAACCTGAAACCTGAAACCTAAAACCACAAACCTGAAACCCAAAACCAAAACCAAAAACCATGAAAACACAAATAAGAAGACATGATATCGATTGGCTTAGAGTTATTGCAATAGGTCTATTGCTTATCTATCACATAGCCATAACTTACCAACCTTGGGCTATGTTTATAGCTTTTATAAGAAGCGACGAGCTTTGGACAAGCCTCTGGAATCCCATGACCATGCTTAATGTTTGGCGTATTCCTATTTTGTTTTATGTTTCTGGGATGGGCTTATTTTTCGCCATGCGAAAGAGAAAATGGACAGAATTATTATTGGAAAGAACAAAGCGTATTTTAGTGCCATTTCTATTTGGTATTATCGCCATTACGCCCTTGCATATGTTTGTGTTTCAGAAGTATTATAAAATGACTTTAAGTTATTTCCCACATACTGGGCACTTGTGGTTTTTAGGAAATATTTTTATGTATGTCCTATTGCTATTGCCAGTGGTCTTGTTGCTGAAAAAGTATCAAGATAATCAACTAAAAACACTTTTCACCAGATTGTTTAGCAATCCGTTAGGACTTATGGCCATCAACGTTTTGTTTATAGTTGAAGTATTACTGGTCAAACCACAACTTTTTGCCATGTATGCCGAAACTTGGCATGGTTTCTTTATCGGATTTTTAGCCTTCTTTTTTGGGTATATCTTTATGTATATTGGCAAGCCTTTTTGGGACACCATCCTAAAATGGAGATGGTTATATGTTGGAATTGCAGCCATATTATTTACCATACGTTTTATAGTATTTGCTACCGAAGGACCAGCTTACTTGACTGTAATCGAATCTAATGCATGGATATTTGCGGTATTTGGATTTTGCTATAAATATTTGAATAAACCTAGCAAAACCTTAAGTTACCTTAGCAAAGCAGCTTATCCAGTATATATCATTCATATGATAGTGCTATATGTAGCTTCTTACTTTATATTACCATTGCATTGGAATCCAGTACTGTCTTTTGCCGTGATTACTGCTTTGACGTTTATAGGTTGTTTTGGGATTTACGAATTTTTTATCAAAAGAGTTCCTGTCATCAAACAACTGTTTGGATTAAACTGGGATTTTAAGTTTAAGAAAAATGAAACTGAAACACCTGAAATAAAACCCTTAGTCAATGAAAATAACTAGTCATAATCAGGCTCATTCAGCCGAATTTAGCTTAGGGTCGACATCAACTGATGGGTTGAAGCGAGGTGCAATAGTGTGGATTGGAGCAGCTTTGATAATTACAGGATTGGTCATGCTACTGCCATTAGATGAATGGATAGATATAGTTTTAAAAGATAGTTTTATATCAGAATATTTGGCGCTTGCCGTAAAGATGGGTGTGATATTTATATTAGGCTACAGTCTTATTAAAAAGTTCAACATCTTTAGTCTAGCGGGTGTATCGAAAAAGGAGAAATGGAATTTTCAGGAGTTGAACCTTATTCCAGTATACTTATTTGTTTTAGGCATTATGAGTGTTGTAACTCAAGATCCTTCAACAGTTAATCTTCTAAATGTTCTACTTTTATTAGTAGCCTGTTTAATGGTAGGTTTTGCAGAAGAATTTTTGTTTAGAGGATATATTCAGTCTACACTATTGAAAAGATTTGTACACTGGGATAAAGGTATATTTATAAGTGTAGGATTATCATCTCTTTGTTTTGGGATTCTTCATTTTATAAATATTTTTACTGGTGCTGGTCTGATACGAGTAATGATTCAAGTCGTTTATGCCACGTTTATCGGTTTTTTCTTCGGAGCATTGCTTTTAAAAACAAATAAATTGGTCCCAATTGCGATAACGCACGGCTTGATAAACTTTTTCTTTTCACTACCGCTTTTACCGAGTTTGCAAATCATGGAAGAAGAATCAATTGATAATGTGTCTATTGCACCGATACTCATCACCTTACCTCTATTAATTGCAGGGATTTTGATTTGTAGAACAATAAATAAAACCAAGATCTTAGAAAAAGTTGAATCAGACTCTACCTTGAAATTTTAGATTAGGTCTTATCCTAAGTTTTAGAAAAATTAAAAATAATCATAGAAAGTTAAACTTTCTTCATTGAACAATTTAAAATATTTAACATGAAAAAAATAATATTAGCATTGACCTTATGCGGACTTACGCTTATCGCCAAATCTCAAAATGCAAGTGTGGAAAAATCAACATTTGGAGTACAAACTGGCGTTCTAGGAATCTGGGCATATAATGAAGCAAAACTATCAAATTCCATAGCACTGAGAACAGAACTTGGTTTTGATTTTGGTATTTGGGAAACTACATTTTACGACGATTACGATTCTCCATTTCTACTCACTCCTGTTATAGTTGTTGAACCGAGATTCTACTATAACCTCAATAAGCGGTCAGAAAATTCAAAAAGTATTGAAGGAAATAGCGGTAATTTTATTGCCTTAAAAGCGGGATATCATCCTGATTGGTTTGTTTTATTCAATCCTGATGATGCTCCTGTAGTAAGTGATTTTTCTATAATACCGACTTGGGGAATTAGAAGAAATTTAGGGGAACATTTTAATTACGAAGCAGGTTTAGGTGTAGGATTTAGTCACACTTTTGCTGAAAGTGCTGGATATTCAGAGGATAAAAGTGAAATAGAATTAAATATGCACTTACGAATAGGATATAGATTTTAGTTTTATCATAAATGAGCACTTATTTGGAAAAAAATGAAACGATTAATAACATTTATAGAAAAACATAGTTCAGGCAAAAAGGTTTTAGGACTTTTTATCTTGACTAATCTTGTTTACACCTTTATGCTGACTGTTACAATTCCCAAAACAATGGAATTCTCTAACGGAATGAAATTATTGGACATGATGCCCACAGGATATGATTTGAATTATGTAAGTGCATTATTCACTTCGCTTGGAGAAAATGGACGGTTGACATATCTAACTTATCAAATACCTGTTGATATGATTTACCCACTACTATTCGGACTTTCTTATTGTCTGCTCATGGGATATTTTTTGAAAAAATTGAATAAATTGAATTCCCCACATGGTTATCTCTGCCTAATACCGATAATTGCTGGAATTGCAGATTATTTGGAAAATATCGGAATTATCACAATGCTTAAAAACTATCCCGAATTGAATGAGGCTACAGCTTATTCAACTAATATATTTTCAGTTATAAAAAGCATTTCAACAAGCTTATTTTTTATAGCATTAATAATCATCTTAATAATACTCGGAATTAAAGTTTTAAACAAAAAAAGAGCCTAAACCAACAATGGTTCTCATGAATAACAATCGTCTAGATTTTAAATTCTCATTTGAGATTCACCTTTTTTTATGCCTTATTCTTTAGTACAATAAGTTTAGAAAATTAAAATAGCAAATAAAGTTTAGCAATAGATAAATTATTTTAAATAGTCATATAAATTATTTTTAAGAAAAGAAGTAACATATTATTCCTACAATAGTCTAAATAAGGTAAAAACCAAAAAAACGTGAAAGATATTTTTTCTGACATAAAAAATAATTCTGATTTAGCCAAAACATACCGTTTAAAGGTTTCAATGTTTGTGGCCGTATTATTTGTCGTTGGAGCCTTATTAAATATTCCGTTTAGCAGGGCCTTAAAGGAATTAAAAATCGAGTCTGGAGACAGTTCAATAGTACAGAACTCTGTTTTAACTGATGTCATGCAAGTCGCATTAAGCAGTTTGGTATTAGGCAGTATACTAACGTTCATTGGCATTTGGTTAAGTATTAAAACCCGTTTAGGTGCACCATTAATTACAAGTATGTTTTCAAAATTTAAATTGAATGCAACTGAACTATGGAAATCTATCGGTTGGAGTATGGGTTATGCAACCATTACAGCCGTTATGCTTCTAGGAGTATTTCACATTCAAAAAATCTATTATCCTGTTGAAGGTATTTTGGATCGGCCGGACAAATTTTATTACTTCTTTGTATCTTTCTCTGCAGGAATAACCGAAGAGATTATCTTTCGATTATGTTTACTTTCGATTATCGTAGCGGTTTTTCAATGGATATCAAAATCTGAACAACCAACGAATCCTATAATGTGGAGTGGAATACTCATCACAGGAATTTTCTTTGGATTGATACATCTTCCACTTTCTCAGAACTTCAACGAATTAACGTTGTTTACGGTTGGAATGACCATGATAGGGAATCTAATCACAGGAACCTTGTATGGATGGATCTATTGGAAAAGAGGATTGTTGATAGCCATTATTGCGCATGTTACGTTCGACTTGGTGTTTCATGTCATTGGCTCACCATATGTATAAATACTTATAATTCAGTAATTTAAATTTCAATATAAAAAATCATAAAAATGAATTCATCAATCAATATAGCTTCAGTTCTAGAAAATGTACAACAGTATTTTTCGCCTAAAATCATTGCGGAGGTAAATGATGTATATGTCAAAGTCGCCAAAATTAAAGGCGAAGACATTCCATGGCATAACCATAAAAATGAAGATGAACTTTTTTATATTCTTGATGGGACTTTATTGATGGAAATTGAAAACGAAGAACCATTTATAATGAAAAAAGGTGATATGTATGTCGTCAAACAAGGCGTTGAGCATCGTGTAAGTTCTATTAAAGAATGCCAGATCATGCTGATTGAAAATAAAACCACAGCGCACACAGGAGAAGTGATTACCGAAATAACCAAAACCATTAATCAACAACAATAAATATACTATATAATCTCATCCTGATGAATACTTATTCTAATGCCAAATTTAGTATTCCAATATTAAAACCCTTTAAAAAAAAATAATCCTTTTCAAGGTCTTTTAGTCATTTAAAATAAAAAGTAGAATTCAATTCTTATTCCAAAAGTAGTATAAACTAAAACTAAACATTGAATGAAAAAAGCAATAAAAATTATCATTATTACCCCAATAGCAGCGATTATTCTATTGGCAGTGGTTCTTTCGGTCATGTATTCGCCGACCTATCTTTACCGTTTGATAACCATGAATGTAGCCGATGTGTATGATTATCAGAATTTTGAAAACCGTGAGATTAAAGGTGGTAACGATGTTTTCAATTTTGCAGAAAACCATGATGAAGCCTATGTCGAATCTTTGTTTGATGACAGAGTAGCACAATCGGGATTTTCATCCTTTGACGAGTGGGCAGAAAAGTCGCAAACAACGGCATTGATTTTTATTAAAAATGACACCATTTTGTATGAGAAGTATTTCAACGGTTTTAAGCGCGATTCTTATTTTCATTCGCAATCTGTAGCCAAATCTTTTGTTGCTTTTCTCATTGGGTCAGCCATAGATGATGGGTTGATCAAAAGTGTGGATGATCCCATGACGACTTACATTCCAGAACTCAAAGAAAGAGATAGTCGTTTTGAAAAAGTAACAATCAAGAATTTGCTTGAAATGCGTTCCGGCTTCAAATACAATACAAGTCTTTTGCCTTACTTAAATATTCATGCACCATGGCACGATGAAGCCGTTGGTTATTACCATCCAAATGTTCGTAAGATTTTATTGGAAAAGATTGAAATAGAATCAGAACCAGGTCAAGATTTTGAGTATAACAATTACAATTCAAGTTATCTAGGTTTGATTGTAGAAAGAGCTACAGGTAAGACCGTTTCTAAATATTTGGAGGAAAAATTATGGTCACAAATCATGGAATACGATGCTTTATTTTCGATAGACAGCAAAGACTCAGGTCTGGAATACATGCCAAGCCGATTGATTGCCAGAGCGATCGATTACGCCCGTTTTGGTCGCTTGTTTTTAAATGAAGGCGATTGGAACGGTAAACAAATCATTTCAAAAGATTGGGTGTTAAATTCGACACGTGAGGACAAAAGCATATCTCGAGAGTACTATCCAGATTGGCTAGGGTCAGGATGTGACCACAATTACTATGCGTACCAATGGTGGGGAAATACAACTTGCGACGGCGATTTTTATTTTTTCGCTAATGGTAATTTAGGTCAAAATATATATGTCATTCCCAGTAAAGAGATCATAATTGTGCACTGTGGCAATTCCTTACAACATTACAATGACGGCGACTTAAAACGAATAGCAGATAAATTATAACAAGCATAAACCACCAAACACCAAGTCATAAATCACCAACCAAACCAACACCAAATGTTTTTTAAATCACAACAAGGGAAGCTTGACATATTCAAGCTATATGATGAGAAGCTAAAAGAATTAAATATTCAATTTTTGGAAAAGAAAGTGAATACCAGTTTTGGAGAAACCCACATCATTGTTACTGGCGATGAAGATTTGCCTCCATTATTTTTAGTTCACGGCACTGGCGGATGTGCCCCTCAAATTTTGGAATCGTTCCCAAAATTGTCTTCCAAATACAGAGTTTTTGCCATAGACGTTTTAGCACAACCCAATAAGAGTGCGGAAAATCGACCAGACATGAAGTCTCTAGACTATGGACAATGGATTGAAGAAATTATTGAATTTTTTAAATTAAAACAGGTCACTATGGTCGGGTTTTCTTTTGGAGGTTTAATAAGTTTAAAGACCATGGAGTACAAGCAAACGCTTGTAAAAGAAGCATTTTTAATAGCTCCAGTCTATTTGATTAATGGGAATCCATTCAAAAATTTGTTTCAAATTTTTATTCCATTGAAGAGCTTTATCAAAACAGGTAATCCAGACAAAATTAAAAAGGTATTAAATGCCTTGTTCTCTGAACAAGATGATTTTGCATTAAAGTTCATGCCAGCGACATTCCAACATTGTAATATGGATTTTTCGCCATTACCTGTATTAAAAAAGAAGGCTGCTCAAACCATAAAAACTCCAATCACCATTTTTGCGTGTGAAAATGACATCATGTTTCCGGGTAGAAAAATGCTCAAAAGAGCTGAAAATATTTTTAATTCAACGAAAGATCTTGTATTGTTAAAAAAATCTAAACACGTTCCTAGCAAAGCTGATCTTGAAAGAATCCATTCGAAAATATTAGGTTGATAATCAATTAGATAGAATCAAAAGTTAGTACTACAAAACGATAATAAATGAAATCTTATAAAATAAATACTATATTTCTCTGTAAAGTGCTGTTAGCCTCAGTAGTGCTTTTTACAGCCTGTAATTCTAAAAAAAACAATACTAACCAAGATGAGCAGCCCAAAATTGAGGAGTTGTATTTTGGATTAAAGCCACCAGGATTAACGCCAGAAGTATTTGCTCCAACCATTGTTTCAACAGATAATTTGGAAGTGCTTGGTGCGTTTTCACCAGAAATGGATGAATTTTATTTTACCAGACAATTAGAAGGCGAATCTCCAAAGAACATTGGCGTGAGGTATAGAAATGGAGAATGGGAAAAGATCTATGAAGAGTCAAGAACTGGTGAAATATTTATTTCTCCAGATAATTCAACCATGTTTTTAGGAAATACCTACAAAGAACGCACAACTTCAGGATGGTCCGAAGCAAAAAGCTTGGGATTACCTTATGACGAGATTTCTATCATGCGCTTAACTTCTTCTACTTTAGGAACCTATGTGTTTGATGAGTTCGATACCATCGGAACACTTAGAATGTCTAGACTTAAAGACGGCATCAGAGAGGAACCTGAAGAATTGGATGGGGTTTTTAAGGAAGGAACGTTTATCGCTCACCCTTTTATTGCGCCAGATGAAAGCTACATCATTTGGGATTACGAAACAGAAAATGGATACGGCAGTTCAGATTTATACATTAGTTTTCGACAAGAAGACGGGTCTTGGGGCAAAGCCATTAACATGGGTGCGGAAATCAATTCCGAAATGGAAGACTCTTATGGCAGCGTGACCGCAGACGGAAAATTCTTTGTATTTCACCGAGTAAATCTCGGGGAAACTTATGACGAAAGTTATGCAAATATATTTTGGGTAGATGCTCAAGCTATATTTAGCTTAAAAAATAAAAATTGATTCGAATACAAATCAAGAATAAGAACAGATAACAATTAAACCTCCTAAACTAAAATAAAACTAACATGACATTTATCAACAGCTACAAGGAATCTAAATATACGGCTAGAATTACTGGAATGTGGTACCTACTTATGGCCATCACGGGCGTTTTGGGCTTTATGGTTTTTCACTCTCAGGTATATGTTTCAGGAGATGCTCAACAAACACTCATTAATTTAACTGAAAATCAAGGATTGGCGCGAACAAGACTCTTGTTAGAATTCGGAATAGTTATTTCTCAGGCCCTAACGGCCATTTATTTTTATAAATTGTTTAGTTGTTACAACGCGTCATTGTCATGGTCACTTGGTGCTTTAGGTTTTGTAAATGCCATAGCGATCATGTTAAGTGCTATTGCCATGGCTTCATGTATTGGTTTGGCAAATGCAGATTCGATTGCTGTAGATGATAAAGTACTCATGATTGCCATGTTACAACAAATTATTTCAAATGCCTGGGGCGTTGGAGCTATATTTTTTGGTCTATGGCTTTTTCCAATGGGATATGTAGTGGTGAAGTACAAGCTCATGCCAACATGGCTCGGACGAATAATTATTATAGGAGGTGTTGGATATTTGGCGAGTACGTTTTTGAAATATGCAGGAATCGATTTTTCATTTAGAAGTTATTTGACACTTCCAGCCACTATTGGCGAGTTTTGGATGATCGGGTATTTATTGATTTTTGGAATTCGTGAGGAAATGCCTTAAACTTGTATTAAATGAAAAACAAAAAGCTTTTTATTTTCCGAATATTACTATTTACTGGGACGGCCATATCCCTCTACTTTGTACCATGGCCCATCGTCAACGCCTGGATTAAACCATTGCCAGATACAGTCGAAGTGCAACTCGAACAAACTTTAGATTGCGGTTTTGATGGCGTCATCGTGTATGTGGATCAACCTGGAAAACCACCAGAGTTTTATGCAGCAGGTTGGCATGACAGGGATAATAAAATTCCAGCCTATCCCGAATCCTACTTTAAAATAGCTAGCATCAGTAAATTATATACTGCTGTCGCGTTGACTAAAATGGCCAAAGAAAACAAGTTGTCGTTTGACGACAAGCTTTTGAAGTACTTCCCAGAACTCGAAGGACGGATTGAATACGCCGACCAAATCACATTACGAATGATGGTTCAGCACCGATCAGGTATTCCAAATTTTACTGATAATCCCGCCTTTTGGGAGGATGAGCAAGCGAATGGAAAAAATGCATTAGATTTTGCTCTTGATTTGCCCGCTAGTTTTGAGCCTGATCAAGGCTATGCATATTCGAATACAAATTATTTACTGCTTAGAAGGCTGATGGATAATGTTTTAGGATATAATCATAACGACTATGTACAAACACAGATATTAGATCCTCTTCAATTGAAGAATACGTTTTTTTCAATCACTGAAGTTGACTTGGAAAAGGTTATGAGTGGGTATTATGTCGGTTATGAGGAAGATTTTAAAGCTCGGGAATACGGC
>JAUIFC010000118.1 GCA_030429455.1 Bacteroidia bacterium
CGGCTTGTTTTACTTTGAAGTTTTGGTATTTCGCCGTATTATGAAAAGCCGTTTACGGTCAGTGTTTAAGTGCCCTTGTCTCCCTTAAGCGCAGTCCGTTAGCAACACCCAATATTTTACAATGAAATTCTATAAGCCTATCTAAAAATTACATCAAAAACATATAGAAATATGGCCATCCTATCGCTATATTGAAAATAAAATGTTCAAAATATGATTAGGAAATAAAATGGCCAAAACTACAACTGTTCGCGCATTAATGGAACCCGATAAGAAAGAAAAAGTGGGTGAAATTCTTAAACGCCTCGGAATGAATCATTCAGACGCGATCAATATATTCTATAGCCTGATCGAAGAATTTCAGGGTTTCCCATTTCATTTAAAATTACCTGATGAAAAGTCTAAATCTGCTACAGAATCAACACTTCGGCCAGAAGTGCTAAGCAGCCTTAAGGAAAGTGTTAAAAAGAACCGGCGATTAGGTAAGTTGTTAGCTAAATGAGAACTTTCCTAAGTGTCGATGAATTAATAGCGATTCATAAATATCTTATCGATGAATTTGGTGGACCACATGGTCTACGTGATAGAAATGCGCTTGAATCAGCAGCTATGCGTCCCCAGTCTGGCTACTATAAAAATATTTATGAGGAAGCCGCAGCTTTGATGGAAAGTTTGGGGATGAATCATCCATTTGTTGATGGCAATAAACGTATGGCCTTTTTTGCTACAGATATATTTTTAAGGCTGAATGGCATTTATATAGATTGCGATGACCAGGAAGCATATGAATTTTTGCTAGGCTTACTTGAATCAAATAGCTTTAATTTTGAAAGTCTTGCCAACTGGTTAAAAGATAATTCAAAAGACCTATAACAAAAATTATTGCAAGCCAAGTGTTGCTAACAAGCGGTTCAAAGGGAGCCAAGGGCAGTTTGTTTTACTTTGAAGTTTCGTGTTTTAAAATAATTGCGTAAAATTTTATATATTCACTTTGTTATTGCCCTCGGCTCCCTTAACCGCAGTCCGTTATGCCTTAGAATTAATAAAATAGTAGATATGAATGACATATTAAAATTAGCAAGAATACAGATCGGGGTTATCATACTTTTCATTTTTAACAAATTGTTATTAAGGCCTTATGTATTAGAGAACGAATTCCCGATGTTTTTTAAAATATTTGTTCTTTCCTTCCCCAATTTTTGTGAAGCTATTATAGGCACTCTATCAATAACATATATTGGTTTATATATTAACAGTAAAAGCTTTATTATGTCAAAGTTGAATGAGCAGCATATTTATTTGTTTGCAACAATTGCTGCAGGCATTTATGTCATTTTGCAAGAAATTAAAATTCATAATCTGGGTGGCAAAAACACTTATGATCCCTATGATGTTTTGTTTTCATTAATGGGTTTGATAATAACTTGTTTCTTTTTGTTTTATATGAAACCGAAAGTAGATGAATTTACTTCCAATCGTTAATTAAAAAATCAGTTAGTTTCAAAAATAAAGGATTCAGCTGGAATATTACAAGTTAACAGAAAGAACAAAAACCTGGCATAACCAAGCGGTTCAAAGGGAGCCAAGGGCGGCTTGTTTTGCTTTGAAATTTTGTGTTTTAACAAAATTGTGTAAAATTGTATATGGTCAGTGTGCAGGTGCCCTTGTCTCCCTTAACCGCCGTCCGTTATACCCTCCAAAATTTTCTCTTGAAATATAGATAATATATAGATACTTTATAGATATTCATATTTAGCAGTTTAGATAAAATATAGGTGTTTTATGAGTATCTATGAAGACAAACTCCGATTCTCTTATGAAGTAAATCAGCAAGTCTTAAATCTAATTTCTGAAATCGATGAGTTTAAAGGGAAGTGGTCTGTTCTGGAAAATGAAAGTTTGTCTTATTTAAATGAACTTAAAAATATTGCTACAATACAGAGTATTGGGTCTTCAACCAGGATCGAAGGGGCGACACTTTCCGATGAAGAAATTAAATTACTTATTTCAGATTTGAAAATAAACAAACTTGAATCCAGAGATGAGCAAGAAGTTATCGGCTATTATGATGCCCTGGAATTGATTTTTGAAAATTATTCAGAGATAGAATTAACAGAAAGTTACATCAAACAACTTCATGGCGTTTTATTAAAATATAGTGCCAAAGATGACCGACAAAGAGGGATTTACAAAACACTAACAAATAAAGTTGTCGCAACATATCCGGACGGCACACAGCGAGTCGTATTTAGTACAACCGAGCCATATTTAGTCCCCAATGAAATGGGAAGTGTTATCGAGTGGAGCAAAAAGCGATTAAAAGATAGAAAAATTCATCCCCTGATAGTTATTGGTTTGCTGATTTATGAATTCTTATCGATTCATCCTTTTCATGATGGAAATGGAAGGTTATCAAGGTTATTAACAACATTAATGCTCATAAAGCAGGACTACAATTTTGTCAAGTATGTTTCATTTGAACATCTGATAGAAGAGCGTAAGAAAAGTTATTATGCGGCACTAATGGAATGTCAGCAACGCAGAGGCGGTGATTCAGAGATTATTACTGAATGGATCTTGTTTTTTCTGAATTCATTACGGAGTTTAGCAGCAAAACTGGAAGTGAAAATTCAGAATATTAGCATGGAAAAAAAGCCTTATTTGAACAACAGACAAAAAGAGATTGTCATGTTTGTTGAAAAGAATGAACCCTGTAAGTTGAGCGATATTCATTCAAACTTTGATGATTTATCCATAAATACTTTGAAAAAGGATTTGAAATATCTGGTTCAGGAATCCATCCTGATGAAAAGCGGTCAACTTAAGGGAACTACGTATCATATGAAATAATTCGTGTATCATGGGGTATAACAAAGCGCATCAACCGGAGCCAAGGGCGGCTTGCTTTACTTTGTCATTTTTGTATTTTACCAGAATTGTGTAAAATCGTTTAAGGACTGTGTGTTAATGCCCTTGTCCCCTTATGCGCAGTCCGTTAGCTGCAAAAAAATTTAAAACCATTGATATAAAAATATGGCGAACCCAAAACATCTATCAATCCTTAAAAATGGCCAAGATGAATGGGGCAAATGGCGACTTGCAAATGAATTTTTAATACCTGACCTTTCGGATATCGATTTAGCAAATATCAGAACAAATTTTGAAAATTATGACTTCACAGAAACCAATTTTAATAAATCGAATTTAAGCTATATAAATTTTAGAAATGCAATTTTTAGATATTCTACTTTACTTAAATCAAATTTATATGGTGGAAATTTATCTAGAGCCGATTTAAGTTTCGCCAAGATGTTAGAAGCGGATCTCGCTCAAGCAAATTTACAAGGTGCGCAGTTGATTAATACTGATCTCTCCAAGTCTATATTGTCTGGAGCTGACCTCAGTTATACTGTCTTCGTAAATTCAAACTTAAGTGAAACTAACTTCTCCCATTCCAATTTAGATAATACAGTTATAATAAATTCTAATCTGAGCAACTGTATTGGACTAGATAACTGTTATCACAGAGGTAGCACAATCGTCGATCGCCTTAGTCTCATGCAATCTTCCAAAATTCCGTTAGTGTTTTTGAAAGAATGTGGCATAGAAGATGAATTGATTAAAGAGTATCAATATGGAAGTCGAATAATTTTAGAATTTGCAAAAAACCGTTGGGAATATCTCACTTTTATTGAATTAGCACTAAGAATGACATTAGGGGAAGATTATATAGTTGAAAAGTCAAGTGATAATCTTGTAGTTAAATTAGATCGTATTGAACAAATACATGACGCATTTCATGCCATTTTCGGTGTACTTCTATTGGTAAAAACGAATAAGGGGGAGTCGACATTTGAAATAAATAAAATATCGATACAACCAAAAGATTCTCAACCAGAAACTATAAGTAAGAGTGAATTGTTTGTTGTAATGGATGTTTTGGCAAGTCAGATGAAGGGGCTCAAGGATGAAATTCGTGAACTGAAATCAATTGCTCCAAAGAACCTTGATGTTGTTAAGCAAACAAAAATCGAAATCGTTAGGCAAATACCTCTAATAGGTCCCATAATTGGTGTGTGGGTAGAAAGATTTTTAAAAGGAGAGAAAAAAACACTTGAAATTTATAAAGAGCTTAGCAAATTAATTAATAGACTGGATAAATTTAAGAAAGATTAACATTGCTTTCTGATTTATCGACAATAATGTAAATTTAAAAGTAGGCTACAATATAAAAAATTGCAGCTAACAAAGCGCTTCAAAGGGAGCCAAGGGCAGCTTGTATTACTTTGAAGTTCTTTTGTTCTAACAAAAATGTGTAAAATCGTTTAAGGTCAGAGTGTGAGTGCCCTTGTCCCCTTATGCGCAGTCCGTTATGCCACCAAGGGGCAAGAACGGCTAGAAAAGGGAAAAAGCGCTTCTTTTGTTCAGGCAATTGGGTGGCAAACAAATGGCTGCCCGCTAAAGTTCTCAGGCTTCCTTTTTCACAAAAGATTGTAAGAAATTCGTAAATAATAAATGTTTCTAAAATTCCAGGCTCACTATTGTGCATAATAATTGTAAATCTTTGAAAAATCTTGAAATCCGAAGTGTTGGGCAGCGAGTGTTTACAGCACTATTGGTTTTGTAGAAGCGTTGAGTCAGTGCATCGCCGTCAAAGTGAAAAACGGGTTTGTTCACAAAGGCCATTGAAAGTTTTAGATGTTTCGAAGTGTTCACAAAAAAGGTGCCATAACAAAGCGGCTCAACCGGAGCCAAGGGCGGCTTGTTTTACTTTGAAGTTTGGGAATGTTAACGAATTGTCGTAAAATTATTTATGGACAGCGTGTTTAGGCCCTTGCCCCCTTAGCCGCAGTCCGTTAGGCTTATGAAATTTAGACTATAGAATATTGCCTAATTTTTTTAAGTATAAATTGAATCGAAAAGGCTCTCCAATAATAAAAAATAGAAAGGAATCTATTCTTGGGAAAAGAGCAGAGTTGGCAACCTATTAGCGAAAAAGAAATCTGGGATTTAATAAATTTATCTTGGGAAAAAATGAACATCCCACAGAGAATTCTATGGGATGTTATTAGGATTGATCCCGAAAAATGGATGGAGCATAGTTATGGTGTTAAAGGTGGCGGTTTTTGGGTAGTCGCAATTCTAGGAAAAACAATAATTTGGTATAATGATATTGAAGAAGGCTTTAATCGGTCAACTTATAGAAAATATGGTACAATAGAAGAATACTGGTGTAATCAAGATGAGTTGACATTCGCTGTACAAAATATATTGAATGAAATTAAGGAAGGAAACTCATCTGGAGGATACACAGGACCGCCTCTAAATATATAACCGATGTGATTCAAATAAAATGATGAGACAAAAGTATAAGTTTAGAATTTCAAATATTATGATCATATACCAACCTTTCTCATCTTGCGGCCTATTCCAATAGTTAGTTGAAATTATCATAGAGAGACTCAGGCAACATTATGGTTTTGATTAAGTCCAATATCATTTTGAATAGCTCTACGCATAATCATCAAGTGTTTACATCCGAATATTTTCACCATTCGGGGTTCTATTTCGAGAAGTCCGGCAGCAATCCATCGATGGCGTTGGCTGGAATTTTTCCAATTTTTGACCCGGCCGATATATTTACCAAGGTGACTATTAAGACTTTCTATGCAATTGGTTGTTGAGAAACTGCGCTGGAAGTGTTTGTGTAAATCCAGGCGTAGAAGGGTCAGCGTTTCTTCAAGCCCTTCTTCCAGAGACTTCACAGCACTAAGGTTAATGAGTTTTAGCTCCTCTTTAATGGCCATTAATCTTACTTTCGCTTCATCATAAGTTTCAGCCCGATAGGCATCTGTGAGTTTACGTCGCATAGGCTTTTTATGGGTATCGCTAAGATAGGAAACCACATTTTCACGCTTATGCCATTGACATCTTTGAATGATCACATAGTCACCAAAGGTGTCAACAACCGCTTTACGAAGTGCTTTTGAGCCGTCAATGATACAAAGCAGGCCTTGCTGGTAGTTTAATCCCCGGTCAATCAGTGATGCTAGCAACTCGCTAACCGGTGTTGCTTTTTCAGTGGAAGACTGCACGAATCCTAAAGGGATTTTATCGCCTTGCATAGTGATGCCTAAGACAATGATTATTTGCTCTTTAGCGAGATGTTTTCCATCAAGAAAGATTGCGACCAGATCCAGTTGGGACAGATCGCGTTTATGAAACGATTCCAGCACTGCCTCGCTGGCTTCACAAAACTGTTTGCTGACCGAGGATCTAGAAAGTCCAAAACTATCCAACAGATGGGTTAACACCTTGCTGTAATCATTGGTGCTGATGCCATGTAACACTCGCTTCATCAAGGCATCATTGACTCCTTGAAGCACTTTTAGCTGCTCATAGATTTCTAAGCTGACACACTGACCCATTTCGTTGTCATAAACACGGGGAACATCTATGCGAACTTTTTCATCACCAATTTTCACGCTGCCGGGATTATAGCCCCAGCGACTGTAACGGCCATCTTGCGGCTTCTTGTGTGAGTAGCGCGCACCGGCAAGGGTGATCACTTCATCTTCCAGTAGTTCATTGATTAACAAGCGGGATAATTCCATGTGTTGTTTCAATATCTCCAGTTTGACTTCCACCGGCTGTTCGAGCAGCCAACTTAATTTCTTGCGATTCATTGACCTGGGCACTACTTTGCTCATGAGGTTCCTCCTGGGTATGTTTTTTGGCGAAAACAATTTATTAACCTTAGGGGAGCCTCTCCTTTTTTACAAACGAATTTCAACTAAGAATAAGATATACTCCATCTTGCATTTTTTTTGTAATAATTTTTGATTAAACCTTAATTGGAGATTAAGATGAAGAAGCCCACAAATCATTTCATATGCATTTTCTTTTGGGTTCTTTTCAAAACAATTCTTTACGCTCAAGCGCCTGATACTCTGTGGACCAAAACTTTTGGGGGGAATGAAGATGACCGGGGCTTTTCCGTTCAGCAAACCACTGATGGTGGGTATATCATCACTGGATATACCGAATCCTTCGGTGCCGGTGGCTGGGATGTGTGGCTTCTAAAAACCAATGCCAATGGTGATACCCTGTGGACAAAAACCTATGGAAGAAGTGGAGGAAGTGATACTGATTGGGGGCGTTCCGTTCAGCAAACCACTGATGGTGGATATGTTATTACCGGGAATACAAATTCCACCGGTGCTGGTAATACTGATGTCTGGCTAATTAAGACCGATGCGAACGGTGATACCCTGTGGACAAAAACTTTCGGGACAATTAGTGATGATGGGAGTGCATCCGTTCAGCAAACCACTGATAGCGGGTATATTATCACCGGAAACATTGAATTTTTTGACGCTCTCTGGCTGATCAAGACTGATGCCAATGGCGATACCCTTTGGACCAAAACTTTTGGGGGAAATGGTCTCGAGTGGGGCGAATCTGTCCAACAGACTTCCGATGGCGGGTATATCATCGCTGGAACTACATGGTCATTTGGAGCCGGCAATACTGATGTCTGGCTGATCAAGACCGATTCAAACGGTGATACTCTGTGGACCAAAACCTTTGGAAAAGCTGGTTTGGATTATGGATATTCCGTTCAGCAGACAAGCGATGAGGGATACATTGTAGCAGGCTCTATTGGCGATGCCTTACCCTGGCTAATCAAGACTGACGCTAATGGCGATACCCTTTGGACAAAAATCTTGCAACAAGAAGAAGGATTTGCGTTTTCAGTACAGCAAACTACCGATGGGGGATACATTGTACCAGTCTCTACCGGATGGCTAATCAAGACTGACGCTAATGGAAATATCTTGTGGACCAAAAGCTTTGGAGAAGATGGTCTGGCCTCTTCTATTCAGACTACTGACGGCGGCTATATCATAACAGGTTACACTGATCCCCCTGGCCCGGATTTTCCTGATGTTTGGCTGATAAAAGTTGCTCCGGAAATTACTTCACTTGATGAAAGTCCATATGTTTCTATTAGCGACTATCAGTTACAACAAAATTATCCTAACCCCTTTAATCCGGAGACAGTGATTACCTACAGGATTTCAGGAAACGTCAAAACTTCTTTAAGGATATATGATATTACAGGGCGGGAAGTAAAAACATTAGTAAACCAAAGCCAGCCGGCAGGTGAGTATTTGGTTACTTTTAATGCTTCCGGTTTGGCGAGCGGAATTTATATATACAGGCTTAGAGCAGGTAATTTTGAACAAAGTCGCAAAATGCTTTTACTGCGTTAAACTGACCCTCTTAACAGTTAAAGCCTAACCAAGCGGCTCAACCGGAGCCAAGGGCGGCTTGTTTTACTTTGAGGTTTGGGAGTTTAAATGATTTTCAGTAAAATATTATATGGACAGTGTGCTAGCGCCCTTGCCCCCTTAGCCGCAGTCCGTTAGGGGGGCAATAAATTAAAATCAAACTAACTTTTTCTGAATTTTGCTACATTTGGTTAATTATACAAATGCAAGGTGCATCAGAGCAATGCAAAAAATTTTGCGTTAAAGGCAAAAAAGTAGACACCTTTTTAATACATTGATATTAATATGGTTATAAGAAAAAATTGAAAACTGGATGCAAAATAGTTTGCGTTGACAGAATGCGATTCAGTTTCATATTTTAAATCAGGGAAAACAATAAAGGGAGTAAAAATAATAGATGTATTCTTATAAGTATCCATTATTGCTAATATTTTTATTGCTTGGCTCTTTTTGTTTGTTTCCTAAATCAAAATTCCCTGAAAAATATACTCCGGTTCGAGAGTATTCCGGGCAAACAATTTGGGATGTGGTGAATGTTTCTGAAGAAAACATAGATATTGGATTATGGGCTTTAATTATCGCCAAAGAATATAATGCAATTTTTGATATTAAAAAAAATCTGAAAAAGTTAGATGAGATGGCGGCAGAAATTAACGAGATGTTAGCCGGGCGGACGAAGGATTTGGAAAAAATGTTAATGATTAAAACATTCCTTTATGAACCCGGTATTTGGAATAACCAACGACCATTTACATACGATTTGGATGACCCACTGGGAAATCAGCTGGAAAACCAACTTTTAAGCACTTATATGACCAGCCGAAAGGGCAATTGTGTTAGTATGCCAACGATGTTTATTGCGTTGATGGAACGCATTGATCCGAATGTGCCGTTTAGAGCTGTAAGAGCGCCATTACATTTGTTTTGCAGAGTTTATGATCGGCAAACCGGCGATGTTTGGAATGTGGAAACGACCAACGGCGGGCATCCTGCCAGAAATCAATGGTACGTTGAAACGCTAAGTATTTCCCAGGAATCCATTGAAAGTGGTATCTATTTGGCTGATATGAGTAAGCGGGAATTGATTGCCGATTTAATCCAGCCACTTATGCTAAGAGCGAGGTTGGCGAAAGATTATGAAAGTGCGTTTAAATATGCTGATTTAGCGCTTCAATTAAACCCGGAAGCAATTTACGCGTTAGTCAATAAAGGAGCGATGTATGCTCAGATTGGTTACGAAGCATTTGAGAAAATCAAAGTCGAGAATCGGGATATAACGCCACAAGAGAAAGAGAAGATTGCTTGGTATGATAAGCAAGCTGGCAAATATATTGAAAAAGCGTTGAAATTAGCCTGGAAACCGGAAACAAAGGAACAACAAGAGGACTATTTAAAGACGGTGCGCGGCCAAAAAAATGAAACAGAACAACATTTCCTAGATCAAAATTAAACGTTGAATTCATTTAAAGAGGCTGAGTTATGAAAAATTTACTAACCGTGTTCATTGGAGTGTTTATTTCATCTTCAATACTTTGGGCACAAGAACATTCTGCTAAGTATGATTGGCCGGAATTAATACCGTACTCTAATAATCAGGAAAATGAGCAAAAAAGTATAGAGAGTTATTCAAAAGAAGAAATTAGGCAGTGGGGACTTTTACAGCCGGTTCGCTTTTTTTCTATGGACCGGTTTGATCATAAATATCCTTCATTGACTCCTTATCATTATGCAGCTAACAACCCAGTCTATTTCATAGATATAAATGGAGACAGCATAAATGTGAAAAAAATACAAGAAAGCGATAAAAAAAATGATACTAACAATATGAATAAAATAATCACTGATCTTCAAACTCAAACCGGTCTTACCCTTAAGGTTAATAAGAATGGGCAATTAGTTTATGTAACAGAGGATGGAAAGCCTGTTATTGCAACAAATAAAGATGGAAGTTCAGCCGGGAGTGCCACAGCCAGAAATCTCCTAATAAAGGCAATTGGAACTACAAAGCAAGCTTATGTTACGTTGACATCAGGTGGATCAAGAGTGCCAGCTGCTGGGTCACCACTAATTAAACTAAATGTAGATCAGATAACGCAATTTCAAAGTGGAGCCTCCGCCAATTTGAACTCTGCAACTATGGGCTGGGGAATGACATTTATGCATGAAATGTTACACTCAAATGTTGGACTTGCTCAGAGCGATCCGAATCCCCCAATTTTTGGGCAAACAGGACCTGTCGTAGATATGATGAATACTGTCCGAGGCGAATTGGGGGCAGATTATGGGCAAAGAATGTCTTATGGGGAACAAGTTGTAAACAACGGTCAATCATTTATTCCTTTTGATCAGGATGCTCGTAGAATGTTGAAGAAAGGGTATGCACCACATCCTAAATCACTGTTTATAAAATATTAAAAAGACAATTATGAAAAAAATTTACTTGCTGATTATTATGTTCCTTGTAGCATGTCGTCCAGGCGATGGCAAAAAAATAGCTAATGCCTATCAATACATTTTAGAGAACGATTCTCTTCATACGGCTATTATAGAATTATCAAATACAGCGAAAGATGATAGTGGATTGGCAATATATGATAGCCTTGTTTTTATGGAAACAAGCGATTTTACTGAACAAATTGCTAAATTTTCAGGAACAGATTTTGAATTAGTGTTAGATTCCTTAACTGCTCTTGACAAAAAACGGTTCTTTAAGCCCTATACTATTCCTATACTTAAAAGAATAGATAAAAAGCCCGAATCTAAAATGATTCTTTTTTTTTCTAAACCATATAAAAATACTTTATTAGCTGAAGTAGTTTTTAATTATAATTCAAGAAAAACTTATAATAAGATAACTCATTTTAATCAGAGCCTACTTATCCTCTTTTTCTTTGACAAATCTAACAATATTGAAAATGTTCTTACTACAAGAATGCATTATAATTGATGTATTTGGTTTCATATAAAATAGTAATGTATATTTTGAGGTAGATTCAAAGCAATATATAGGCTACAGTTCGAGGACATAGATAATACTTTTATTTATGTCTTTAGAATAATTTGTATCTATGCCCTAGTTTGTTTATATCCCTCTCCCCCTAACCAAGCGGTTCAACCGGAGCCAAGGGCGGCTTGTTTTGTTTCGATGCTTGGGAATTTTAGCTAAAATGTGTAAAATCGTTTATGGTAATGTGTGTTTGGGCCCTGGGCCCGGTTAACCGCAGTCCGTTAGCAGTATTTAGAAAATATATTAATTTATGAAAAAGTTTTTTATATGAGTATCTTTTACAAAAGAAAGTCTATTAATATTCTAGGATAATATAAAGAGTTTAGGTGTAAGTGTTTTGAATATTAAAGAATGGCTGTATAAAAAATGGCCTAAGAGTGTAACTGTTCAGGCTGCTATAATAGGGATACTGGGCGTATTACTTGCAGGAGTCTTTTCAATTGTAGCCGCAATTATTAGTAAACCATGCAATCAACTTCATTTCGAGCCTGTCGACGTTGCTATTAAAATTCAAGATAAAAATACTGGCCTAATGGTTCCTAATGCTGAAATTCATATTTCTCCAGAAGGTATTCTAAGAGATTCCCTTAAAAAAGAGGAATACCACTACTCTTTTAAAAAGAACATCCCAGAGAAATTAGATATTCTAATTAAATTACCTGTTGATTCGCTTTTTTTAGATACAACTCGCAAACAAGCAGGTAAAGTTTATGAATCTGTTCTTATAGAGTCCAAATGATTCCAACTTTTAAAGTACGAGAATTTTATCTTACAAAATGCTTAGGTTGTTTGTTCATTTTATGCACTTTTTGTTCGATGGCTTATTCTCAAAAAAATATTAAAAAAGATATACGAATAACCTTGATTGACTTTCTTTATATATCTGAATA
>JAUIFC010000119.1 GCA_030429455.1 Bacteroidia bacterium
CCAAATACCTTAAGCCTCTGTATTAGGTTCGTGTTCCTCAGTACCGGCTTTTGCAGTCTGGCTTACTTCAGTCCTAACCTCACGGTTAGCAACCTTGCCACTTGCTAATACTTCAGGACAGCCTGTCCCGTACTTGATACGGGATTACTCCTGCGTATAGACGGGACAGGCTGTGAATCTCTCGACTCATACGGCTCTTGTTATGCCGTTTGCTTACATATATGAAAATTTTAGACCAAACGGTATCCTAACCGCCAATGATAAAACATATTTGGATATGACTTAGTTATGGATCGCAGCCATTTTATTGCTTTGATCCTGATTTCTTTTACAGTAATTTCAAATCACAAATGGTATTAGATTTTTTCCAGCTTGTTTTGGAGAGATTTTTTTCGATTTGGATTTGTATTCAAGTATATTTCACTTGTCTCACTTCTGTCTTTTAAACTGCTTATAGATTATGATATTTTATTATAGGCCATTAACGAACCATCATTAGAGAAATATCGTATTCTTAGAATAATCCTTAAAAAAACCAAAAGCTCTATTTTGCTACACAAAAATTTGTTCCCTGTCTGCCTCTTGTTTCGATTTTGAGGTACTTTTGAGACAGACTGCCGTTGTAGCACATTTGAAACTTGAATTTTCCTGAAATGATTCTTTCCCTTTTTTAATGTGAGATGAGTTACAGACAATGTATCAAACAAGCTGTTTACATTTTACTTTGTGTTTTGGATTAAGTAGTTAATTGTTATTTATGTCATTCCAGTTCAAATCCTAATAGGAATTATTTATAACATATTGATATGCTTTGTATTCACTATTTAAAACATCTTACTACATATGTTCTTTATTTACTTTATTCTTTTGTAAAAGAAAAGAAATCTATTAAATAATTAATTGCTATTCAATTATCGCCTCGTTTATAAACTTTTAAATTAGACTTAGATTTTTCTAAGTAAGATTCAATTTTTTGAATGGTCTAAAGGTGATTGACATATTTCATAAAAAAAATTTTCTAATGGAGAATTAGGTATAGTATTAATTAAATCAAGGTTTTAAACAATAAATTTAACAACTTATAAATACTATATAATCAAGCTTTAATAGAAATTTAAACTGTTTTTTTATAGTGGTCAGTGAAACTATAATTAAAAAAAAATTAACTTTAACTTAAATAAGGTAGGGTTTTTTATGTCTATGTTGTTATGTAAAAAAATTAAAAAGTAATGAAATTTAAAAAAATACTCTTCGCACTATTTTGCTTATCAACTTATAACTCGATAGGTCAATCCTACACATTTAGTACAACTAGTGCTGCATATACCAACCTAACTGGTAATACATCTCTAAATGGAACAGCTACTTGGGACGACCCTATATTTGTAATTCCAATAGGATTTGATTTTGAATACTTTGGTGAAGCCTTAAATACATTATACCTTTCGGATATTGGTGTTGGTGGCTTATTAACAGACACCCCAAATGATTTTGGTGTTGTTTCAATTCTACAGGTTTATGGTGCAGATATTATCGATCGAGGTTTCGATTTCAATGTGGGCGAGTCTCCAACAGGATCTCTTTCTTCAATTTCTTATAAGTTGGAAGGTAGTATCGGAAATAGAATAGTTAAAATAGAATGGAACAATGTTGGTTTTTTTGAAGATGTTTTTTTGAATGGCACATCTAATAGCAACGCTACGAATTTTCAACTATGGTTATTTGAAGTCGACAATAGTTTTGAAATTCATTTTGGCCCTAATTCAATAACAGATTCAAATCTTGCTTTTGATGGCAACCCTGGCACGTCTATAATCTTGACTGAAGCAGTCGATTTAGATAACGGAACCTTAGGAGCAAATGGTGCATACGTTCTATTGGGTTCACCTCTTAACCCTACTTTTTCAAATGTAACTACATTTGCACAATTGGAAAACTCTAATCTAAATGGTGTTATTCCTAATGGTTCTGTTTACAGGTTTACACCTTCACCATTAAGTCTAGACGAATTTGAAATTTCAGAACTTATGCTTTTTCCAAATCCTGCAAGTAAAATCATTAACATAACAGGCTTAAAACAAAAAGAAGCTTATAGAATTTATGATAATACAGGGCGTTTTATCACAAAAGGTACTTTTAATATAGGTGCAACTTTATCCATTGAAAACTTGACAAATGGATTATACATGATTCAATTTAAAAACGGTCAGACAATAAAGTTTATAAAAGAGTAATTCATAAGTAGTAAAAAGAAATTAATTTTAGTTTGTAAAACTTTTAAATTTAACAAATGTCTGGCTTAAGGCTAGTATATGAAAAGTTTATGAGCATTTTATCTTTATTGCAGTTTTGTGTTCGATAACGATAATATGAACAGAACTAGATAATAAATAAGACGTGCTACAGTCGAGTAGCCGGCTCTGGAAGAGTGAACTAGCAGAGTGCGCCTCTCACCACCGTACGTACGGGTCTTTCCGAAAGCATACGGAACAGGCTGTATACGGCGATTTATAACACTTATGCAACTTTAACCATCTAGCTCATTCTTAACTTTTAGAACCTTTTTCAGTCGTTATGGCTAGGTGTGCAGTTTATAGTTGACAAAATAACTTCATCTAAAGCTGGAATTAATCTATAATTCAGCTTTATTCTCTAACTTTACCATTGAAAAAATGAAGTGCAAGACTTCTTTGGTCGCCAATGACAGTTATACTTCTCTTTAGCTAAGACTAGGTTGTGAAAATTGGACTAAGTGTATTACTTCTGAGTTTTGTTCTTTTTGGTTGTCAAAAACAGATGAAGGATGTGGACTTAGAATACCAACTAAAAAGCAATACCTTTGATATGCATATTGTAGGAGAAGATACATTAACTATTGATTTTAAAGACTCGACTTATACGGTTTTCGAATATGGTGTAAAAAATAGACCTTGGCGACTATCATCTTTTGAAAACAATGATTTCTTGGTTTTAGACAAAACTGTCATTGCACTTAAACAAATAAATGAACATACATTAAAAGGACTTTTAATCTCAAATAATGATCATGAAATAACTCTAAATAAAAGGGAAATCAGATGGGATAAAAATGGATTGAATGGCGTTTGGATTGAAGAAAATAATGTTGACTATTTTTATAACGATAGTATCCCAAAACCACCACCACTTCCTCCACCAACAGGACTGACCGAAAATGATTTTCAAGATGTTCCATTATATGAAATTAAAGGTGATTCTATCTTTATAAAATATGAATATATAACTTCTAAATCCAAAATTGACATAAGCCATTCATTAGATTTTATTACCATGGAATTGCGCAGTGATTATGACAATGTTGATAAATCTTGGGAAATTAAAACACTTAATGATAGCCTCATGCTTGTCAATAGAACTGTAGAAAACAGAAATAAAAAGTTTAGTTTTTTGTCGAAAACTGAAGTTAATACTAAACTGATGAAAATAAAATAGCTAAAATCCGCCCTATTTTAAATAAAAATTAGGTTCTCGACCAGCTAAAAATCGAGTGTCTTAAACAATTGAAATAGATGAATTTTTAGCAAACAACTAATTGATTATTAAAAATATAAATTGAACTAGTCAGATATAAAAAATGACAGAAGTCGAAATAATAGCAGAAAGAATAACATTGAGATTAATTAAAATGTCGGATTTAAATTCGATTCATGAATTACATTTGCTACCTGAAACTGATGAATTTAACACGCTAGGAATTCCACAAAACATCAATGACACTAAATCCATCATTCAATCTTGGATTGCGGAAAATAAATTGAATAAAATAAAGAATTACACATTCGCAATCGAAACAAAATCTGATGAAAACTTCATTGGCCTTTTTGGACTTAAACTAGGGGACGAAAAATATAAACGAGGGGAAGTGTGGTATAAAATTCATTCTGACCATTGGAATAAAGGGTATGCCACAGAATCGTTAAAGGCTGTTATACATTTTGGATTCGAAAATCTAAATTTACACCGAATAGAAGCTGGCTGTGCCGTTGAGAATATTGGTTCGATTAAAGTGCTTGAAAAAGCAGGAATGATCAGAGAAGGACGTGGAAGACAGGTTTTACCATTAAAATCTGGATGGTCTGATAATTTCGAATATTCAATCCTTGACACAGACGAAAGAAAATAGCTAATTACAATCCTGTTAACAATGCTGTTGCAGTCAATAGGTAAAGTTTAACCTTAAGTTCCTTCTTAATTTATTGAGTTTTTGTTATTTTATTTTTGACTATACTCTCAATTCAAGTTGAACGAAATGTATCTGCAATGAAGAGGTTTAGGAGTTGAAACCAAAAGTTTGGGATTTATTTTCTAACTTTGAGAATAAAACAGAGATTATCGCTCCTTAACACCACATTTAAATAATCAATTGTTTTTAACCAAAACAAGGCGGATAGAACAGACTTATAATTCATATCATTATGATTATATTATAGAAATAAAATTATGCCACAAATACCAGGAATAGAAACTCTAAGACAAATTTTTACAGGATCAGGAAAAAACCAACTTGATCTTATTGACAAGTACAAAAGCCTAATAAATGATAATAGTCCTGAAGAAGCAATTAAGATACTTCGTACAATATTGAGGGGTATAAATATAGAAATGTTTGTCAGGGCTTTTACTGGCATAGCTATTGTTGCAATTGTTATATTATTTGCCGTTTTATATGCTTATCAGCAATTATTTAATAAAGAAATAGTACCGCTCACAACTGAAACTGCTTTGGAATATCTTGATAGCCTAAAACTTAAACCAAATTATAAATTAAATTATAGCGGTTCACAGATTGCAATTTCAAAAGATGATAAAACTATTGGATTTCTCGAAAACTCAAATAATAAGGATTTCCTTACTATTGATAATAAGAATGGTGACAATTCAAAGTGGAAAGCAAAAATAAACAGTTCAGATAGTGTTTTTGAAGTAATTCAGCTTATTAAAAGCTCTGGATCAATTATTCCCAAAAAATATCCAGCATATGAAATTAATAAATCTTACCCATTTAATAATTTAAATAATTTTCACTTCAAAATCAAAGAAGGTAAAATAGAAAAAGATACAATTTACGAATATAAAATACTATTTGGAGAAGGAAAAAAACCCAATATTTCTTGGACTGAAAATTACTATGAATACACCAATACACCAAATGGAGAAGGGAGAATTAACGATTCTCCTCCAATTTATTTAGAAAAAGATAATTGGCATAATACTTATATAGTTTTTTTTGGTATCGGGAAATTTGCTGAGGATAAACGCATATATAAGGTTCGTTCACAAGCTTTCTGTCTTGTAATTAAGGATGAAAATTGAAAAAATAAATAACATGAGACAGTTTAAAACCGAGTAAACCACCCTACCTAAATCAACTAGCACACTTTATGTCTCAATCGCAGCTTTAATTTAATGCATTTTAGCAGTTCATAAGACTACCTTCATCTCTAAAATAAATATAGGCAATAGGCTTTAAAAAGTATTTACAATTGAAATCTAAAATGCTCATTTCTGTTTTAAATTTGCTACTTACATAAATTGGCGTTTTTAAGTGCTTATAAATTTAGCAATGCTACCACATTTTTTAAACGCATTCAAAATCTTTAACCTTGAAAAATAGAATTGAAATCCCGTTAAGTAAAAAGAAAATAGCCCTGCTTGCATTGGGTTCGATTGCATTTGTTATCGGTGGAACTTGGATTGCAACCAATCCAGAGAGTTTTATCCCCAGCATCTTCGAAATAACTGATCCAGAACTAATTAGAATTATAGGAATAGCTGGAATTATCTTTTTTGCTCTAACTGGAATTTATGGTATTTACAAACTTTTTGACAAAAAAGTAGGGCTTATTATCGACTCGAATGGAATAATTGATAATTCAAATGCATCAAGCATCGGTCTTATCGAATGGAGAGACATTTCGGAAATTAGAACAAAACAAGTGGTCTCAACAAAATTCATCCTGATTGACGTTATAAACCCTGAAAAGTATTTAGCAAAAGCAAAAAACAGACTGCAAGCCAACCTTATGAAAGCGAATATGAACGTGTACAAAACACCACTTTCAATTACATCCAATACACTGAAATACAACTTTGAAGAACTTGAAAAACTGGTACAAATTGAATTAGAACGTCATAAAAAGACTAGTTTATAAAGTAAACTGCTTCCCTCCTATTAATAAGCAGATTACTCAAATGTCAAAAGATTTCAAATAGTTCTCAAAACATTATAAATTTTAAGGAATAAAAACGAGGTTCTCTTTAAAATTTCAAACCAATCTGCAATAGTTCTGGTAAATATTGCCTATTATTGTCTACATTAGGGATAAGCCTTAAATCTTTACTTCAATACAATTTTTACAAAAGACCTGTATTTAAGCTAAGCTTAATTATTTAACCATTTAATACTTAAACATAATGAGTACAGCTATTACCATATCCGGTTCCACCTACACAGTTTCTGGAACTGTTAAAAAAAATAATACAGGAGTACTGGACCTCCATGTTGAGGCCTATGATAAAGACGTGATAAAAGATGATTTTTTAGGCCTAGGAGTAACCGATTCCTCTGGTGCATTTAGCATTAGTTTCGATGCCTCTAAATTCGAAAATTTCATAGACAGAAAGCCAGACTTGTATTTCGTGGTTATAGATTATGGCATGGAACTGCTGTCCACCAAAGATCAGGTAATTAAGGAAGCAAGTGAAGCGACGCCTCCAATCCATCTTGAAGTAGATCAATTAAATGAAAAAACTCGCCGTCTAATCAACCAAACTCCCGTTGAAGGCTGGGTAGGCGGATTTGGAATGCCAGATCCTTCGACCTTGCCAATGTTAAAAAACATGGACAATATTTGTTTATTGGAGCGCCAACAGAAAGTTGTATGGCCAGAATTTAGCTGGAATTCTGTACCAGAAGAGAGAGAACCAAAAAGGTGCTTTCAAATGTTTGCTCCAGATATTTCAAGACTGGGATATACCAACGAAGGAAGAGTCTATTCTATCATATGTCCACAACAAGGATTTGCGACTGAGCATTTTGGAAGTCTCAATGTAGAAGTAACTGTAACTGGAAACAGAGGCTGGGCAGACGAACAGAATAAAACAATTGGAGCAGAAATGAAGGTCACAGGCAAAATTTGGTTTGCCCCAAGTTCATACGACAACCATTTGGTAAAACTCATTCTAGCTTATTTTAAATTGCACCGTCTACCATTTCCTCTTACCAAAGCAAATGCGATAGAAGTCCAAACTTTCAAGCCAGAATTTCCTGATGTAGAAGAATTCCCTTTAGTGTCGGGTCCAAGTCATGAATTTCCAATTCCTGAGTTTGCACAGCACAAAGAAATATCATGGTCGATGGGAAGTTTGGGAGTGCAAATTGGAGCAATTAAAAAAACAAAGGTCGAAAAGGTAGATAAATTCAATCAATTAGTACTTGATATATTCAATATCGCCAGTGGAAACATGCTTCAAGAAGGCAATATATTGTATTGGAATGTGTGGTTTACAGCACCTGAAAAAGTTGATCAAGACGAATGGCAAAGCCATGCAGAATTTTGGCGAGATTCTATTCAAGTAGACCATGCCTCTCCTAATGGTCAAGGCACAATTGCAAGGTATTTTGACGGAACCCCTTTCAAACCTTTAAAAAATTTAGCCATAGAGGAATTGCCAAAAATTCTTATGTTTATCAAAGATCACATTGATAGCGAAAATGAAGCATAAGCCTATAAAAAACCTTAGTACTAATACCATTTATAACATAATGGTTGTATGGAATACTTATATTAGTATCAAGACTGCAAAAAAATGTTGTGATAAGTTTGCTTCAGGCTTATTCCTTTTTTATTGTTTGAAGTAAATAAAACTCGGATTGAAACAATGCTTCAATTTGCGGAATTCTTACTGCAATACAAATTGAAATTTTTCGAGAGCTTTTGTATGTAGGTGATAAATTCTGATAATTATTTTATGCAATGTTGTGCTTTTTCAAAAACGCATTTAACTCGGGAATCTTGGGATTTTTCAGATGCTCGCTATCGTAGATTACAGTTGGGAATTTTAATTTACCATCGTATAAAGCCCTGACGCGTTGTTCGGCTTCTGCATCCAATTCGACATTAAAGTCATCAAACTCAATCCATTTGGATTGTAAGTAATTTCGAATGGCAGAGGATTTGGTACACCAATCGGTGCCGTAAAGTTGCAGTTTAGACATTAGCTTTAGTTTTTGGTTTTACAAACATAGGATGAATCTTTTCCGCATTGCTGACAATAAATGGTGTGATAGACATCAGTAAAATGGATACAGCCAAGAATATCTGATAATTATTCTCTGAAATCAACTCGTACTTTAATCCACTTTGGGCTAAGACAAATGAAAATTCACCAATTTGGGCAATTGAGAATCCTACAGCTAAAGCCGTTTTCCATTCAATTTTCATAACCTTAACCGCGAGAATACCTGCTAAGGCTTTAACCAACAAAGCAAAGACAGCCCAAAATATGATCCAACCGTAATCGGTAAGGAAAATTTCATAATTCAACAGCATGCCCATAGAGATGAAGAAAAAACTCATAAACACATATCGAAAAGGCAAGAAGCAGGAAATCGCCATATGATTGTATTCGGTTTCAGCAATAATCAATCCTGCAATGAATGCACCAAGTGCTAATGATAGTCCTAATTGTTCGGTTACTAAGGCTATTCCTGTCACCAAAAAGACGGTTGCAATCAAGAACACTTCCTGACTCTGGACTTTCATGACGGTTTTAAGAAAAAATGGAATTACATAACGTGCTAGCAGATAGGATATACCACCCATTAAAACTAATTTTGCTAACAGGATTCCTAAGGCAACAAGCGGGTCATCGCCTTGACCTGCTAAAATGGGCGTAAATAACATGAGTGGCACAATCATAATGTCCTGAAAGAGTAAAACTGCTAAAATAAACTTGCCGTGTGGTGTGGCAATTTTATTACTGTCCTGAAGCGTTTTAACAACTATAGCCGTGCTGCTCAACGCATACAAAAAACCCCAGAATAGACTTTCTTCAAAAGACCTTTGCATCATGATAGCAATTAGTCCACCTGTAATGATGATGGTAAAAAACACTTGAGAAGCACCGCCAATTAACACATAGTTCTTTATTTTTTTGAGGTTGGTAAATGAAAATTCTAAACCAACAGTAAACAATAATAAGATGATTCCGATTTCTGCATATACTTCTACTTCATGCATGTCTGCAAAGTAACTTGTGGTATTGGGGCTGAGTAAAACGCCTGTAATCAAATAACCAATTATATATCTGATTTTTAATAATTTACAGATGATAATAACAGCTGTAGCGACTCCGAAAATAGCGCATATATTAATTAATATGTGATGTTGCATTTTTTACTTCTTTAAAACATCCTGTATATCGTTTATTTTTTTAAACATCGCATTAGCAAATGGACATAGTGGCAAAATCTTGATATTTTTTTCCCTTGCCATTTCAACAATTTTATAAAGTAACTTTTTTCCTACAGACTTGCCTTTATATTCAGGTTCTACTTCGGTATGATCTATTATAATAAAATCGCTGTGAGGAATTGAGTAGGTCATTATTCCTGCTCTTTTTCCTTTTTCTCTTGCCATTGCAAATCCTTTATTATTTTGTTCTTTAATAAAAAGTTCCATTGTTTTTAAAATTTTAGTTCTGTTGTAAATACAATATGACAGAGGGTATCTCCTAAGCCACTTTTCTTAAGAAATGAGCCCGGAAATATGATATTTGATTCTAATTCAAGAGCTATAAAATTATTAATCTCATAAGACAATATACCACCTATTTGATTAGCAATAAATCGTTGTGAATTTGTTGATGGATATTGTAAAATAAGTGCTGGATTGTACAAACCATCATCAATTGAAAAACGCCAAAAAGCTACATAATCTAATTCCAAATTAAATTCTCCAATCCTAAAATCATAATAAGGATGAATGTCTATTAAGTTTGATGGACCAAATCGAGCAACACGACCAAAATAAGCCCCTCTTGGATAGAGCGCATCAAAAGTGTTCAAACCGTTACTACTATTTGTATCTCCACTTATTGCCTCTGTTTTTAAGCCTAAGATACCGAATGAAAAATCTTTCTCAATATTAAATGAGGCTGTCCAAGCACTAATGTCCTGTTGCCCAAAAGTCCCGAATTGGTAAACAAATTCATTATTAAACCGAATACCTTTCCATGTCCCAAAATGTCTTACCCCAAAGGAATATCGCTCGTCATCAGCTGTTCCTGCATTCCATGTCTTTTCCTTTTCGGTCTTATATAGCAAATAAACATCTGTTTGATTTTGTTTAGACCAATTTTCATTCCAATATAAAGCACTCAGAGTTTCGCTGTTGTTCAAAAAATCGTTATCGAACACCCCTTCTTCCTGTTGAACAGGAATAGAATAAAACCCCGTAATGGTTGTATTATGCTCGTGATATTGCAATTTAACCATATCAAAAGTCAACCTTACGTTAGGACCTTCTCTAATATCTACTAACCTTCCACTACCCAATCTTATATTTTGCCGACCAACTAAAAGATTGAAGTTGTCTGTAAAGAAATAACTGGCAAAGAGTTGATTAACATTCAACTCATCCTTATCTACAGGTACGATATTCTGCTTACTTTGAATTAAGCTTGAATTGAGTTCAGCAAACAGTTCAAACCGATCACTTATTTTTAAATGCGAATGCAGCATAAAACGGTTTAAAAACCAAACATCTGTCTCCTCATCAATATCGCTATTAAATTGCTCATTTATAAAACCTTCAGCTTGAAATCGATAGCTACCTCCAAAACTCAAGGATGCTTTATCTGAAAGTTCTAAATATTTTAATTTTTGGTAAAATGAATTTGCGTCTTTAGTATTTATTTCATCATTTTGCCGCAATAAGCTAAACGAATTACCATGCTCTTGAGCAAAAGTGATTGCAGCACAAAAGATGATAATAAATTTTATAAATTTCATTTGTAATAGTTTATTTAATTGAGAGTCATTAAAATAGATGTTGAATAAAAATTCCAAGATTTTCCTCTCTTTTCCTTAGAGAAGTGTAATAATCTAAATTAAGCCCTACTCCAAAGCTCAATTTATTAATTGTTATACCACCTCTTACATAGACAAAACTTCTATCGTGTGTGCTTGTATTGAAATTGTAATTATAAAGTCCTTGCAAACGTGTATAAAGGCGAAATTTGTCTGATATCTTAGGTTTATATTCTATAATTCCTACACCTTCAAAGTTGGTGTTTTCTGTAAATTGCAGCCCGGGATTGAACAAAAACAACCATTTGGGACTTGCTCTAAAGTATTGAAAACCTGCAACAGGAATAAGACCTTTGGCATAATGGTATTGTAGGCCAGCTGTAGCATAAAAATTTCCTTTAAAATTGTAAGTCAAAAGGTTGTTGATTACAATTTGGTTTGATGCATCTTCATTTTGATAGGGTAATAAAGCAGAAACAACACCAAAATAACCAAACTTGCTCTTTTCATTAAATTGTAAATCCAGAATTGAAAGGTAATTCACCTTATCGTTTCCAAACATAATTTCAATAGGTAAGGGTGCTCTTTTGTATAATTTCTCTTGAGCTAAACTGAATGCAGAAATTAGCAAAAACAAAAGCAAAATGTATTTTGAATAGTATTTAAATACAATTGGAGAATTATATGATTTTGCCATTTTCTACTAATTTGAATATTCAAGTTTTAGGGTGCAAGGTTAGATGTTGTCAAAATTTTCTAATGAACAGAACGCCTGTGATTAAGAAAGCAACACCAACCATTCTTTGCCAATTGATATGTTTTACAGGAAGGCCTAATAAACCAAAATGATCAAAAATTAGAGACATCACCATTTGTCCTGCAACAATAAGAGAAAAGGTTAAGGCCGTTCCTAATTTTGGCGCTAGCATGATCACTGCTGCTACATAGAAGGCTCCTAAAATTCCAGC
>JAUIFC010000120.1 GCA_030429455.1 Bacteroidia bacterium
TACTGGCTTAACTCTCCAAAAATAGACACTATCGGCATCTAATTCTTGAACTTTATATTGACTATCAGTAGTTTGAGCAGATTGTAAAATGTTGCTGAATGCCTGCGAATCCGAAACTTGAACTTCATAAAGCTCGGCTCCATTTACTGGGTTCCACACCAAATTTGGATTAAATTCAATATCAATGGAACCATCAGATGGCCCAACTAGCACCGGATTTGTCAACGAACTGGCATCAATTCGCAATACTAAATTTAAGGACGCACTTTCTGCTCCAGAAGTAGCTGTAATTGTAAAAGGATATTCTCCAGCTGGAACTGCGCCTAAGCTAGAAATAAATAATGTTGTACTTCCAGAATCTGTTACACTCATCGGAAAAAACGAAGGAACTAAACCTGAAGGTAGTCCAGTCTGGCTCAAATTGATCACTCCGGTAAAATTAGGCACACTATTTACAATAAGATTGTATGTTGCCACATCATTTTGGCAAAAGGGTTCTTGAATTTCTGTAGAAACGACCTGTATTTCATTTGGACCTTTAACTCCGCTTAAGACTAAGGAATAGTTCTGTTGGGAGTTTAGCAAATTTCCTTTATGAGTAACTTGAATGGTATAGGTTCCAGTTGGATTATTTACCTCAACTTTCTCAATATTATCTACGATATTATCGCCAGTAGTAGCTGCAGTAGCAGGCGATGCTGGGTTCAATTTCCATGGAAAAAATACGGTTCCATTGCTATCCGTAACTCTAATATCCAAGTCGTTTACCAATCGAGGTGTTGGATCGTCCGCTGTACTTGTATTTTGAACTTGACCGGCAGGGTCTGTCCATACTATAGTAGCCACTAATGGCACATTGGGGTCTAGCGCATCGACATTAAAGGTGTATGTATCGCCTTGATTTAGGCTATTCTCTTCAAGAATTGAAGTAAAATCTTTATTGGTGATAATGTCCGCTGCCGCTGCTGTATCCATAAGTCCCCAGCCAAACTTATAGTCTGGTCCTGGAAAATCTCCTGCTTCTTTTGTGGTATGTAAGACCAAAGCTTTGATAGAAGCAGCTGTTAGAAAGTTTCCAAACATATTGTTGTAGTGTTCTTGTAAAAGCGCAATACTTCCTGAAACTGCTGGCGATGCCATCGAAGTTCCAGATCGATTTCCATACCCTGTGTCCGAAACACTTTCTGTTGAAAACACGCCTGTTCCTTGCGCTGCTACATCAGGTTTTATTCTTCCATCGTCTGCAGGACCAAAACTAGTACTATTGTTTGCATTGACGCTTGAAGGTCCTGTATAATTTGAAATACCTAACACATTGGCAACACACAAGTTATTTTTAGCAATATTCTTACCTGTTATAAGGTCGTAACCGTTTTTATTGGGATTATTTGGCGGATTATTATTTCTGCTGTTCCCAGCTGAAAAAACTGGTAAGTAATAAGGCGTATTATAAGTGATTAAATCTACATCTCTGGTCGAAGAAATATATGCTCCAAAAAAAGAATCAGGTAACTGACTTGGGATTAAACCATAAGAATGGTTTGAAATAAGTAGTCCATTTGAGGCTTCATTAACCATTTCAGAAAAATCGTTATTAAAGCTATATGCTCTTAATGAGGCATTATGTGCCATCCCTTTGGCAGAGGAGTTTACTCCAGACGCTATCATTGTTCCGGCGACATGTGTAGCATGACCATCAAGATTGGGGTCGTTATCCGGTTGTACCACTCTACCTACTAACTCTTGATGTGTGGCTCGCACTTGGCCACCATCCCAAATACCTAAGGTAATATTTGTTCCATTCAAATTTAAATTTCGATCACCACCACCGTGAACATTATTCGTATTTATGGTCACCGCAGAACTATCATTGTCTGTGGCTAAATACAATAATGTGCCATCTTCTAGAACTTGTTGCAAAACAGCTACACCTCCATTTTCATGTCTTATAATGGTTTCAATATTATTGGCTTTGGCATACTCAAAAGCCTTGAGCTGCTCTCTTTGGTGATAATCCGCGTATTCTTCGGATAACTGATTTAAAAAATTCAAATCGTAATTGGAAATCAGACCTCTTCGCTCTTCTGGCGTTTGACTAAATCCACTATAAATAATGAAAATTAAAAATAATGTAAATAAATGCTTCATGTTATTTAGTTTTTGGTAAATATACAAATACACAAAAAAAAAGCTGTATTGTATACAGCTTTTTGATATTGTTTTAAGTGAGCAATTATTGTATGATTAGTTTTTCTGTCCTGCTCGAATCCCCTTGTCCGACTTTAACCAAATAAATCCCTTTACTTAAATATGAAACATCTATCTCGTGATTAGTATTGTTTTTATTTAAGGTCATTGCCTTTAACAGCTTTCCATTGATATCATAGATCTCAGCTTTTTGATTTTCAGACAAACGAGCTAATCTAATATTTACATAATTTGAAGCTGGGTTTGGAAACAAATTAAAGAGTTGCTGTGAAAAATTTGAAGTAGAAATTGAATTTGCTTTACATACTTCAACAGACCATTCTTGAATCGTTCCTGTACTGCCAAAAAGAAAATCTGTCACTCTTAAAGTCCAGTCACCTGTCATATTACCATTATTAAATAAAGACAAATCTTCAACTGGTTTAAAAACACCAGAGATTAGTTCCCCGCATCCATAAGATGGTAATGGTGTTCCTCCATCATCAAAAATGGCTTCTATGCCTTCAGTATCACAAATGCCATATTCCATCAATTTAACAATTTGTCCATTTGGCGACTCCAGTTCTATTTCAATATTAGACAAATTATCATGTGAAATATCGACTTGAACATTTACTGATGCCACTAGGCCTGTTTCCGAAATGGTAATCACAGATTCTGCGGGTACACCTGGAAGAGGATCAAAGAAACCTACACCATCAGGAATACTTATGCTTGTGTTATTTGTAATGTCTTCGCATGTTGCATTCACATTAAATTCTTCTTGATTCAATGCGAAAAAAACGTTTCCAGTTCCTCTCACCATTAATCGGCAATTATCACCAACAACATTAAAAGGAACTGTTATGTCATGAGTCCCATCATTTGGAGTGGCAGAGGCTAATACATGATCAAAACTAATACCTCCATTTGTAGAAAGAAGAATATCCACATTTACAGCATTTACTCCATTTGCATCTGTGCCGGCAACATTCCAAGTAACTGTTTCTATCGTTCCCGCATCCCAAACAATTCCAGAATTATTTTGAGATGTCACTTCAAAAGGTCCAACATCTGCCACTGTAATTGTCGTTGACTCCTGTTCATTTTGGCCTCCTACCACATTGTTATCTCTTACAGTAACGACAAAATTCATATCTCTTGCAACTGCGGGCAAAACCTCCCAAGTGGTTTGTAACTGATTGCTCAATACCGTTTCCAAAGCAGGAAAAACTCTACTCGAAGAGGTCGTAACATTATAGCCTTTAAACATTGGTCCACCAGAAGACGTCGCGACTGGCGGCTGGGTCGTAATTTGGTTATCAAATTGCTCCCAATTATAGGTCAAAACATCGCCTTCCGGATCTGTAGCTTGTACATCTAAAATAAATGGTGTTTGTTTTGGAATGACATAATTTGATAATGCAGTAATAATTGGAGCAGTATTGGCTATTGAGATAGTTTGAGCACAACTTGTAACCGAAATCCAATTAAACATTTGGGTTAAACTAGCGGCATGATAATGGTCATATCCGTCTGATTGGACAGCTGGAGAACAACCGTTTATAGCGTAAGACATAACAGTTACCCCATTACCAGTTTCAAATGCTGTGCTATTGGTTCTGTTTCCTCCACAAGAATTGTTAAAGGTATGTGTTGCCCCAAGTTGATGACCAATTTCGTGAGCAAGGACGAGATCAAATCCATCAGTTTCTGGAGGACTTCCAATTGGGCCAGTTACACCTCCAGCTTTAATACCATTATTGTTATTACAAAGAGAATTTAAGGCCGCAAGACCACCGCCAGCTGCCGAGAAAACATGCCCTAAATCAAAGCTTGAAATCGCACCTCCCATCACTCCAATATTTTCATTTAACGTTGTTCCTGTGTCACCCGGATTTGTATAAGGATCATTAGCTGGATTTAAAAAAATAAATACGTCTGTATTTGGGATAATCTGAAAGGAAATTGACAAATCGTTTTCTAAAATACCATTTACTCTATCCATAGAGACTGTCATTGCAGATAAAACTGCGGCCTTCTTTTGCGCATCGGTTCCAGAGGAAAGACCTGCTTGGTTGACATGATAGGTGGAAAATTCTCCAGTTGCCGCACCAGCAAATCGATATGTTCTAAATGTGGAATCATCTACCATGGTTTCTATATTTCCAAATGGAGACATTTGAAGTGCTTGCTCTTCCACATCGGATTCGAAGTGACAAACCATATCTGGAAATATGGCATTCGCCATGTAAAAAACTCTATAATGACCATCTCCTAAAGTGTATGGACTTAAATATACAGAACCTTTAACACTAAAAATTTTGCCATAAATACCCTGTGGCGTTACGGTAAGTCTTAATCTATCGCCATTTCGATTTTGACTTTTACCAATGTAAGATTTTATTTCAGGATAATTCACCGCTAATTCAGGATGAAGTGTCTGCACTTCAAAAATCTCAAACTGACCAAATTTTCCTTTAGAATAAGGAACCGTTATAACCGAATTGGATTGATTTTGTGTAAATCGCAATGGCGCATTACTCAAAATGGATTTTAATGCGTATTCATCTAAATGAAATACATCGTATTCCTTTATTTGAGTTTGATAATTAATAATTTGATCTTGATCGATTGAATTTTCTAACTTTTCTGTCCAATAATTGCTTTGAGAAAATCCAAAAGAAATAGTGAACAAAAAAGCCCATTTCATAGCCTGACTTAATTTCATATATTTTTTTCTTGCTAAAATAACTAGATGGAGCAATTGAAAAATATACGCATATAAAAATTATAAATATTATAAGACTATTTACTTAATAATAAGCTTGTTTACAGATTTAACATTGTCGTTTACCAATTCAACGAGATAAACACCAGTTTCATAAGAATTTTGCAATTGAATTTGTTGTGTGCCACCTGTGTTATCTAGGTTTACTGTTTCAACCAATTTTCCTTGAATATCATATATTCTCAAATATGCATCGTTGCCCAAAGAGCTGTTACTGGTAAGGCTAAAAGTACCATTGTTGGGATTTGGATAAATTACGAAGTTATCAAACTCATTTTCCTCTACAGAGAAAGTCGTTGTACAAATTTCAATTTCCCAAGAATTTAATGTTCCAACATCGCCTATAAAGAAATCTGCAAATTGCAATGTCCAATCACCTACTGTACCGTTTGAAAATACAGTAGACAAATCTGTCGTTGTCGATGCTGGAGCAAAAGTTCCAGTGAGTGGATTTGCACAAGGAGAACCAAAACCGGGCAACACGGAACCGTTGTCATTAAAAACAAGATTAAAGCCATCCTCATCATTACAATTTCTCGCCCATAACAAGATGATATCGTTATTAGGAGATTGCATTTGAAACACTAAATCGCTCATATAAGTATGTGAAACATCTAAAGTAACACTTACATCGCTTATGTTGGCCAAATTATCAGGGATATTGATAACACTAGAAACAGCTGGACCTTGTTGGTTTTGGCCAGCACCATCTGGAATTGCTACCAACGTATTATTTACATAATCATTGCAATTTGTTGACACATTTGCACTAAACACTGTGCTATTCAAGGCATAAAATACATTATTCACGGCTTCTACCATTATTCTGCAAAATGCGCCTTGAAGATTAGGCACTATGATATCTTCTGTTCCATCATTAGGTGTATTGGAAACCAAAGGCGTAAAGGTTTGACCGTTATCTACAGATAGTAATATATTGACGTTTGCAGTATTTATGCCATTAGCCGTAGTACCAGCGACATTCCAGGTTATTGTTCTAGTTTCTCCTGTCTGCCAATTTATACTTGAGGAATTTTGAGAAGTAACTTCGAATGGACCTACACTTGCGAAACTAACCGACACAAGCTCTCTTTTAGACTGTCCACCCAAAAGATTATTGTCTCTAACTGTTAAAGTAAAATTCATATTTCGGGCAACAGATGGAATCACTTCCCATTCTGGCGTTAAGTTATTATTTAAAACTTCTTGGAATCTTGGAAAATATCTTCTAGATTCGGTAGTAGATGGTAAAGATCTAAAGTTGGGTCCTGTTGTCGACGTAGGTAAAGGAGGTTGTTGAGAAACTTGGTTGTTTATTTGTTCCCAATTATAGGTCAAAGCATCGTTTTCTGCATCTGTAGCAGCGGCATCTAGATAAAATGCTGTTCCATTGGGTATGGTATAATTTGGAACAGGTGTTATCGTTGGCGCTGTATTGGAAATTGAAGTTGGCGTATCGCAAGACCCTCCTGAACCAGAGGTAACATAATTAAACATTTGATTCAAACTCACTTGGTGAAAATGCGCATCACTATTGTTCTGAACATTTGGAGGACATATCCCTGCATAACCCATAATTGTACTTCCACTACCTGGCTCTACTGCGGTCGCTGAGTTTCTTTGACAATTATTATTTTGAGTATGTGTTGCTCCGAACTGATGCCCCATTTCATGACAGACAAAATCTATATTAAAAGGATCTCCTACTGGCGTAGGCAAACCAGTTACTCCTCTGGCCTTAAAAGACGTACAAACAGACCCAAGAGCAGCAATACCGCCACCACCTGTACTAAATACATGTCCTATATCATAGTTTTGGAAGCCAATTAAATTGTTTATAGCAGTTTGATTTTGCGACAACATTGTGGCGCCATCGTTATTACTGTAAGGATCAGAAGCGCCATTTAAAAAAATTAATTGGTCGTTATTGGGTATCAATTGAAAAGTAATGGACATGTCCCTTTCATAAATCTGATTAACTCTATCTATAGATATAACCATGGCTGCAAGCACAGC
Source organism: Bacteroidia bacterium (assembly GCA_030429455.1). Lineage (GTDB taxonomy): Bacteria > Bacteroidota > Bacteroidia > Flavobacteriales > Flavobacteriaceae > Psychroflexus. The sequence continues at coordinate 6,995 of JAUIFC010000120.1, forward strand.
TGCTTTCTGTTGCGCAACAGTTCCTCCACCAGCTCCAGCTTGATTTACATGAAATTGCGCATATTCGCCAGTACAAGCCAGTGCTAAACGGTAACTTCTTAAAGTACTATCATCCACTTGGAAGGTCTGATTATCATCACCACTCACTTCTTCCAAAAAACTATCATCACCCACTACATCACAAATGTGTGGTGTTTGATTAGTCGCATTAGATTTATTAAAAACCATGTAAAAATCACCATTGGTATCCACAGGATTTATAAAAATATGACCTAGCTTTGGTTTAATGATCATGGCATAAAAACCTTGAGGTGTCATTGTAATTCTAACATTGGTAGGGTTTCTGTGATTTGTGCTTCTGCCAATGTAGGATTTTATCTTTGGAAAGCTAGCGGACAACTCATGAGCCATCGTTTGAGTCGAATATATTTCAAAAGATTCAAACTCACTTTCATTAGTTGGCAAATCTAAAACCACATGGCTTGTAGAAGCATTATTTCGATTCGGCGCGGTAGAAAGATATTCGCCTAACGCCTGTTTGTTCAAAGAAAAGTAGGACTCTCCTTTCAAATCAAAGTTTGTCTTTATCATTTGACTTTGATCTATACTTTGATAACTTACATTGTTCCAATAGTTTCTTTGAGCCGACACAAAAGCGGTAGCAAAAATCAGGATAATCAAGCTGAGTAATTTTCTTTGCATAGTTTATGTCTATTGTTAACTTTTAATTAATTTTCGTTCACAAAATACTCATTTTTTTTGGTTATTCATAATATTGGTGTCTATAAAAAATAATTTAAAATGAAAATAATTAAAGTATGCTTCGCATTATTAGCCTTTTGTGTTTTTAATGTCAATGCTCAAGTGCAGTCGCCGCAACCAAGTCCTCTTGCAAATCTGAAACAAGTCGTAGGACTTACTCAATTTGAAATCGCTTATTCAAGACCTTCTATGAATGAAAGAGAAATTTTTGGAGGTTTAGTGCCTTACGGAAAATTATGGAGAACAGCTGCCAACAAAAACACAATGATCACTTTTGACGATGACATTACAATAGGCGGAAAGTCTGTAGAAGCTGGAACCTATGCCCTATTTTCTACTCCAAACGAAGGAAGTTGGACGTTTTACGTTTATACCGATACCGAAAATTGGGGTACACCAAGAGAGTGGAGTGAAGAAAAAATTGCCGCTCAATTTGAAGCCAAGTCGATGAGATTAAACGACAGAGTAGAATCATTTACCATCGACTTCAACAATTTTACCAAAAACGGAGCGCATTTGGTTATCAGTTGGGAAAACACAGCCGTTCATATCCCTATCGAAGTCCCTACGGACAAAAAAGTAATGGCAAGTATTAAAAAGGCGATGGAAAATCCAACTGGAGATGATTATTACAGAGCTGCTGTTTATTTCATGGAAACAGATAGAGATATTAATAAAGCTAGAGAATGGGTGGATATCGCCATGAAAAAAAGAGAAGACAGACCATATTGGATGTTAAGACAACAATCTCTTATTTATGCAAAAGCCGGCGAAAAACAAGCTGCTATTAAAGTAGCTTTAGAGTCGCTAGAGGCTGCTAAAAAAGCTGGAAATAGAGACTATGTAAATATGAATACAACATCCTTGAAAGAATGGGGTGCCTTGTAATTTTATAAAAATATTTATAACAAAAACCTGCTCTAAATTGGGCAGGTTTTTTTGTATGTCTAAGTATAATAAATATTTATAAGAAATATGTTGCTGTTAACCATTGAAAGCATATATTTGTGCGATTTTTTAAAACCATTATAATTTACTAAAAATGCACAATAAAGGACTTATAAGATTATTTGCCATTTTGTTCGGGATTGTCTGTGTTTATCAGCTTTCCTACACATTTATCGCAAGTAAAATTGAAAGTAATGCAGAAGAATTTGCCAATAACAAAATATCAGAAGAAGTTACAGATTACGCCGATTTAAGAGACGATCAAGTTAAGTTTTACCTTGATTCTATCCAGGACGAGCCTTTTTTTGTTGGCATAACTTACAACGACGCAAAGAAAAAAGAGTTAAATAAAGGTCTTGACTTAAAAGGTGGTATCAACGTTATCCTTCAAATTTCGGTTAGAGATATTCTTAGCAATATGGCTAACAAGTCGAAAGATCCAAATTTTGTTCAAGCACTTAACGATGCTTCCCAAAAACAAAAATCAAGCGACCAGCCATATTTGGATTTATTCTTTGAAAGCTTTAATGAAATAGAAGGTGCAAAATTAGCTTCGCCTAATATTTTTGCTAATAAAGATTTATCTGATGAGATAAACTTTAACATGTCCAATGAGCAAGTTCAGCCAGTCATTGAAACCAAAATCGATGAAAGTATCATTTCAGCATTTGAAGTTTTAAGAGAAAGAATCGACAAATTTGGTGTTACACAACCTAACATTCAACGATTGGGAACTTCGGCAAGAATTTTAGTCGAATTACCTGGCGCAAAAGACATTGAAAGAATTCAGAAAATAATTGAAACTACAGCTCAACTGGAGTTTTGGGATGTTTATCAGGCCCAAGACTTGTTCAATTTCTTTGTAGAAGCAGATAGAATTGCTGCAGAAAATGTAAAAAATGAAGAAGCTCAAAGCACTGACGCTTCAGAAACTGAAAGTGAAGAAACAGTTGCAGCTACAGAAGACGAGGAGCTTGAAGAATTATTGGATAACACAGAAGATATTGCTGACGATGAGGAAGCGCTTTCAAAATCCAATCCATTATTAAGTAAATTACAACTTGTAACTACCAATCCAAACTCTCCAGTTTTAGCAAATGCAAGAATTACGGATACAGCTACAATCAATTCCTATTTAAAAGATAAAAAAGCACTGAGTACGTTGTCTAATGACATGCGATACTTAAAATTCAAATGGGGCAAGCCAGCTGAAGGAAGTGAAATTATTGAGCTTTATGCCATTAAAGGAAACAGAAAAGGAGAACCAGAATTGAGTGGATCTGTTATTGTTGATGCAAGACAAGAATACAAGCAAACAGGCGAAGTAGTTGTAAGCATGAGAATGAACGGTCGTGGTTCTCAAATTTGGGAACAAATGACCAAAAGAGCGTTTGAACAGCGTACACAAATTGCCATTGTCTTGGACGATATTGTATATTCTGCACCAGGTGTTTCAACTGGAGCGATTACTGGTGGTAATTCTCAAATAAGTGGAAACTTTACTGTCACAGAAGCAAAGGATTTAGCCAATGTCTTAAGAGCAGGAAAACTTCCAGCGTCTGCAGATATCATTCAAAGTGAAATTGTTGGACCATCTTTAGGTCAAGAAGCCATAGACAGCGGATTTAATTCGTTTTTAATTGCTCTTGTGCTTGTGCTGTTATGGATGATTTTCTATTACGGTAAAGCAGGTATTTTTGCAGATGTTGCCCTAATTGTAAATATCTTATTCATTTTCGGTGTACTTGCTGGATTAAAAGCGGTACTCACGTTGCCTGGTATAGCAGGTATTGTATTAACAATCGGTATGTCTGTGGATGCTAACGTCCTAATTTTCGAAAGAATTAAAGAAGAACTAGCGAGTGGCAAGAAACAATTGGAAGCCATAAGAGATGGTTTCAGAAATGCATTGTCATCCATTCTCGATGCAAATATTACAACTGGTCTTACAGGTTTAATTTTATTACTATTCGGTACAGGACCAATTAAAGGATTTGCAACCACTTTACTAATTGGTATTTTAACATCTTTGTTTACCGCTATATTTATCACTAGATTGTTCTTGGATAACTATGGAAAAAACAACAAGAGATTGGATTTTTCAACATCGGTTACCAAAAATTTCTTGAAAGGTATCTTTGTAAATTTCTTAAAGAAAAGAAAAGTCGCTTACATTATTTCTGGTGCGTTAATGGTGCTCAGCATCATTATGCTATCTACAAAAGGACTTAATCAAGGTGTTGACTTTGTTGGTGGTAGAACGTATACCATTAGATTCGATCAAGCGGTAAATCCGTCTGAACTAGAAAATTCGTTGAATGAACAATTTGGAGACGAAGGTAGTGCTGAAGTAAAAACATTTGGATCGGACAACCAAATAAAAGTAACAACAAACTACAAAGTTGACGTTGAAGGGCTAGAAGTAGGAAACGAAATAGTGTCAAAAATGTTCTCTGCGTTCCAAAATTACTTACCTGATGGTTTAAGCCAAACTGCATTCTCATCTTCACAAGGCGAAGAGGGTGCGTATGGTATTATGTCTTCTATGAAAGTAGGACCAACCATTGCAGACGATATAAAACAGGCGTCTTTTTGGGCAATTTTAGGCTCACTCATTGTAGTGTTTATCTACATCTTGCTACGATTTAGACGTTGGCAATTCTCTGTTGGAGCTGTTGTGGCGGTTATACATGATACACTGATCGTTCTAGGCTTGTTCTCAGCATTATATGGTTTGATGCCATTTAGTTTAGAAATCAACCAAGCGTTTATTGCTGCCATCTTAACAGTAATCGGTTATTCTCTTAACGATACCGTGGTTGTGTTTGATAGAATTCGTGAATATTACAAAATTCATCCGTCTTGGACTTTAACAAAAATTATAAACAATGGGGCAAGTTCTACCTTAAGCAGAACCTTAAATACGTCTTTCACAACGCTTATTGTACTTTTGGCCATCTTCTTATTTGGAGGTGACAGTATAAAAGGGTTTATGTTTGCATTGATTGTTGGTGTAGTTGTTGGAACATACTCTTCTGTATTTATAGCTACTCCAGTTATGTACGACACAAGTAAGCGAACCAAGATAGATTTATCAGACAAAAACGCTAAAAAAGAAGAGGAAGAAGCAGAAACTGCATAATCCTTAAGCATTTTTTTAATATTTTAAAGCCAATTGATTGTTCAATTGGCTTTTTTAGTATCTCATTCCTAGATGATATTCAGCTTTAAAAAACTAACGGGATGGAGTG
>JAUIFC010000121.1 GCA_030429455.1 Bacteroidia bacterium
GCTGTTATCATAGTCATAAACAAAAGTAGAATCGACATTTGTGTTTATTTTTGAAACCATAGAATTTATATTTTTAGCATTTACATTTTGAGAAAACCCCGATTTAAAAGTAATAAATAGGAATAAGAGAAATGCATTTTTAAATAAAAAATTCATATTAAATGTAATATTTACAATTATTATTCAAATGCGAAGATACAATTTCAGTTGACTTTAATCTATCATTTATGTACATAAAATTTTCGAGTTTTGCTCTGCTATTGCTTCTATATGCAAACAGCACAGCTCAAAACCTTCAGTTTGAACGACAAATTAAATTCGAAACTTCTCAAGGCATGGAAACTTCTACCTACAAAGAAGTGTTGGATTTTTATAAAGCCATTGCAGAATATTCAGAAAAAATAACATTAGAAGACATCGGAATGACAGATGCTGGTTTGCCACTTCAGCTTTTAACCTATCAACAAACAGATGTTGAAAATAACATTAACCTTCTTATTAACAACGGCATACATCCCGGCGAATCTGATGGAATAGATGCTTGCATGCTTATATTAAAAGACATTGTTAATGGAAAAATAGAGTTTCCAAAAAATGTAAACCTTCACATTATACCTTCCTATAATATCGGAGGAATGCTCAACCGTAATTCAACTTCAAGAGCCAATCAAAATGGACCTAAGTCATACGGATTTAGAGGTAATGCTAGAAATTTTGACTTAAATCGAGATTTTATCAAAATGGATACAAAAAACATGGAGGCCTTTGCTCGTGTCTATCATCGACTTAACCCAGAAGTTTATGTGGAGACACATGTCTCTAATGGTGCTGATTATCAATACACACTGACACATTTATTAACTCAACATAATCGTTTAGGCTATGAGTTAGGAACATATTTGGAAAAAGTCTTTAAGGTAAAACTCGAAAATCAACTCGCTGAACAAAACCTTATCATTACACCTTATGTTAATGTTTTCGGCAGGACACCTGATCGAGGATTTTCACAGTTTGTAGATTACCCAAGATATTCGACTGGTTATACTTCATTATGGAATACACTTGGACTTATGATAGAAACTCATATGCTTAAACCATACAAAAACAGAGTTTTACAAACCAAAGCCATGCTAGAAATTATTGCCGACATATCTTCTACGGACGCAAAAAAAATAAAGGCGGCAAGAAAAAAATCTACCGAAAGTTTTCTTGAAGACAAGTACTATAAATTCAATTACAAAATTGATTCTACAAAAATCTCTAAACTAGAATTCAAAGGATTTGAGAGTGAAATGATTGAAAGCAAGGTAACAGGTAAAAGAAGACTTAAATACAATAAAGACAAACCATTTTCAAAATCAATAGCTTATTACAACAACTTAAAACCAGGAGATTCCATCAAAATCCCTGACTATTATATTTTAAAATCAGGTTGGAAAAATGTCATAGAAAAATTAGCATTAAATAATATTCATTACGAAACCATTCCTAATGATACCATAATTTCAGTTGAAAAATACCGTATTTTAGATTACGATACTTACAACAATCCGTATGAAGGACATTACCTCCATTACAATACCAAAGTTTTTACACTAAACTCTACTACAGACATAAAATCAGGCGATTATCTAATTCCTGTACATCAAAATGGAATTAAATATTTGCTTGAAACTCTAGAACCCATGATGAGCGATTCTTTTTTCAACTGGAATTTTTTTGACACCATTCTTCAGCAAAAAGAAGGGTTTTCAGGTTATGTTTTTGAAGATTATGCTTACGAATACCTTGAACAACATCCAAAGCTGAAAGCAGATTTTTTATCCAAAAAAGAATCCAACAAATCCTTTGCATCAAATGCCAGAGCACAATTAAATTGGATTTATAAACGTAGCCCGTTGTATGAAGAAGCGCACTTAAATTACCCGGTCTATCGGGTGTTTAATTAGGTATTCTGGCGGGAAAAGTAGTTTGATATTTTCATAGGAATTCTGTATGGCGATTTGAGATTCATCAAAATTTTTCCATTTCACTTTTTTAATCCCTTCTTTGACTTGGGGCACTAATTTACCCGTATAATCTGTAGTCATTTTATACCAAAAAGTCTCTTTTAGTTTGTACTCTCCGTTACGTTTAAGAATGTGATAGGTTACATCTATAAAGCGCTCAATCTTAAGCCTTTGGACCATAGTCTCTTCTTCCACTTCGCGAATAGCAGCTTCTTCAAGACTTTCGCCTTTCTCTACACCGCCTTTGGGCAAATCCCATCGCCCTTTCCGATAGATAAATAAAACTTGCTCCTTTTGGTTAAAAACCAAACCGCCTGCAGCAGTGATGACTTTGAGCTTTTTCTTTAAATGTTTAAGGAGTTTATACTCTTTTTTGTGATAGAGATTTACAAAAAATATTTTTTCAGAAACTATATCATCCAAGAGCTTGACGATGTCTACAGTTTTGATGGAAAAAGTCTCATACCTGTTTCCCATTTTAGGCTGTGTAGACAAAATAATTGGCACGTCATTAATAAAAACTTTATACATTTGTATTATGATTTACAACGAAACTATAGCTCAAGAAACTGCAAATTTACTCTTACAAATTAAAGCAATTAAATTGAAACCACAAGACCCATTTACATGGTCTAGTGGAATAAAATCTCCGATTTATTGTGACAATAGAATTGTACTTTCTTACCCTGCAGTAAGAAACCACATTAAAGAAAGTCTATCAAAACAAGTAGAAGAGATTTTTGGCAAACCTGATGTTATCGCAGGAGTTGCTACAGGAGCCATAGGTATCGGAGCCTTGGTAGCAGAAAGCTTGGGTTTACCATTTGTATACGTTCGACCAAAACCCAAAGCACACGGTAGAAAAAATCAAATTGAAGGTCAAATCGAGCCTAATCAAAAAGTTGTGGTCATCGAGGACTTAATAAGTACAGGCAATAGCAGTCTAAATGCTGTTGAAGCGCTTAGAGAGGAAGCCAAAGCAAATGTAAAAGGCCTTATCGCTATTTTCTCATACGGATTTGAAAAAGCAAATTTAAATTTCAGGAACAAAAACGTAGATTTCTATAGCTTAAGTAATTACGAATATTTAATTACAAAAGCGGCAGACAACCTGTATTTGAATGAAAACGAATTAGAATTGTTAAAAACCTGGCACCTCAACCCCGAAGAATGGACACCAAAATCTCAATATAAAAAATGAATTTAGAATCACCGAAAATTAAAATAAACAAATCTCAAAAAGAGCTTTTCTCATACCTGTCTGAGGCAAAAAACTTTAAAACGATAATGCCTGATAGTTTAGAAAAATTTGAAATATTGTCTGAAAACACTTTTCTATTTCAACTGAAAGGCATGCCTGTCATACAGCTAGTGTTTAAAGAAAGGCAAGAATTTGACAAGATAATCTTAGGAGCCGACGGCGGCGCTTTTCCATTTACATTTACTGCAAGTTTTGTGGAAATTGGGACAGACCAAACTGAATTTCAACTACTTTTTGAAGGCGAAATCAATGCCATGATGGCTATGATGGTCAAAAAACCAATTAATAATTTCATACAGGCACTCACAGCTAATTTTGAAAAACTTATGAATCAATAGATTTGCCTAATTTGGGCATGATTGAAAATTCCTTTTGAAGAGTCTTCAAATTGAATTTCTAGTTCTCCAAGTGGATTTATACCAGTGATAATTCCACTTTTTTTATGCTTATCCATCTGAAATTCTGTCGTATAATCGTATCCGTATAATAATGACTTGTATTCCTGGATAGGTATGTGATGATTCTTTAGTTTTGTAGCAATTGACATAAATTCCTCAAGTATTTGATTGAGCAATTCTTCTTTATCAATCTGTTGATGTAAGATTCTTCCTAAAGAAGATGCCTTAGGCAGATTTTCGAAGACCAGCTGGTTGACATTTAGTCCAATTCCAATGTATGAAGTAGTTATATACTTTCCAGAAAGTGTATTTTCAATTAAAATTCCACATATTTTTTTTTGAACTGACAGAATGTCGTTTGGCCATTTCAATTTCAATTCTGGTAAATTATACTTCTTTAAAACTGAAATTAAGCCACAACAAACCAAAATATTTAAATTAAAATTTTCTTCAATTTTTAAGCTTAAACCATTTAAAACCACCGTAAACATCAGGTTTTTAGACTTTTCACTAGTCCAAACATTTTCATGTTGTCCTTTTCCTTTGGTCTGAAATTCTGTTGAAACACAAAAGATTTGATTAAAGTCCTTTTTATTTATAGACTTAGCAAGCTCGTTTGTAGAGGTCGTGGCATCAACTTTGACATGTTTCATGAAGAATATTGGGCTTTTTTAGTAAATAAAGTATCGAATAATCTTTTGTTAAGTGAAAACAAAATTAGTCCAAAAAAACTATTTTTGTTTTTTAAAAATAATATTAAAACGAGGTATTGGTAAAACAAAGTAATCAACTTATTCCATTAATTATAGAGGGAATAGAAAACATTAAAGGAGAAGACATTCAAATTCTTGATTTAAGAGAGATTGAAAACAATGTAGCAGAATACTTTATCTTATGCACTGGAAATTCCAACACTCAAGTTGATGCTATTGTAAATTCTGTTCAAAAACTTGTAAGTAAAAACACAAAGGATAAGCCTTGGCATATTGAAGGAGACACGAACTCTCAGTGGGTGTTAATGGATTATGTAAACATAGTTGTTCATGTTTTCCAGAGACAAGCTAGAGAGTTTTACGATTTAGAAGGGCTTTGGGGAGATGCCAAAATCACACAAGTTGAAACAAACTATTAATAATCAGACACTTAAGTTATTATGACAAATAACAATCAAAATAAAAGCCAAAAAAATAAATCATCAAAAAAGCCGAATTCTAGTAAACCTGGATATAATTTGTATATTATTATAGGTATTATAGTTATATTTTTTGGCCTTAATTTTTTTGTTGGCAATGGTTTAGGTGGTGGAGCTACGCCACTAACCTTAGAAAGATTTGAAACCTATCTAAAAAACGGAGAACTTGAAAGAGTCGTTCTTATGAAGGGTTCTAATATTGCCAAAGTTTATTTGACAGCAGATGCCAAATCTAGTTCCGAACATCAAGGCAAAAGAGGCGAAAGTGTTTTTCCTGGGTCTACTCCAGATTATCAATTTGAGTTTGGAACAATGGAAAATTTCGAAAACAAAATAGATGAAATCAAAAAGCAGTTTGATGTCAACACAGAAATAAGATATGAAACTGAAAATACAGTTTTTAGTGATATTCTGATCACATTATTACCATTTGCCTTAATCATAGGCATATGGATTTTTATCATGAGAAGGATGAGCGGAGGCGGTGCCGGTGGTGCAGGAGGACAAATCTTTAATATTGGTAAATCCAGAGCAAAACTTTTTGATGAAAAAACACATATAAAAACGTCCTTTAAAGATGTTGCTGGATTGGAAGGGGCAAAAGAAGAAGTCCAAGAAATTGTGGATTTTTTAAAGTTTCCAGAAAAATATACAAGTTTAGGAGGCAAAATACCTAAAGGTGCATTACTAGTTGGTCCTCCTGGAACTGGAAAAACGTTATTAGCAAAAGCAGTTGCTGGCGAAGCAGGTGTTCCATTCTTTTCACTTTCAGGATCAGATTTTGTCGAAATGTTTGTAGGTGTTGGCGCTTCTAGAGTCAGAGATTTGTTCAAACAAGCAAAGGAAAAATCGCCATCAATCATTTTTATAGACGAAATTGATGCCGTTGGTCGTGCAAGAGGAAAAAGTAATTTCTCGGGGTCGAACGACGAAAGAGAAAATACGCTAAACCAGTTGTTAACAGAAATGGACGGTTTTGGTAACAACTCAAATGTCATTGTTTTAGCAGCTACAAACAGAGCAGATGTATTAGACAAAGCATTGATGAGGGCTGGTCGATTTGACAGACAGATTTATGTCGATCTTCCGGACATTCGAGAAAGAAAAGAGATTTTTGAAGTTCATTTGAGACCGCTAAAGAAAATTGATAGCGAATTAGATACCGATTTTTTGGCAAAGCAAACACCAGGTTTCTCGGGTGCGGATATTGCAAATGTTTGTAACGAGGCGGCATTAATTGCGGCAAGAAAAGGAAATAAATCAGTTACAAAGCAAGATTTTTTAGATGCTGTCGATCGAATAATTGGTGGTTTAGAAAAGAAAAATAAACTCATGACGCTTGATGAAAAGAAAGCAATTGCTTTTCACGAAGCTGGTCATGCAACTGTCAGTTGGTTGTTAGAACACGCTGCTCCACTAGTCAAAGTCACTATTGTTCCCCGAGGGCAATCTCTTGGTGCTGCTTGGTATCTGCCAGAAGAAAGGCTTATCGTAAGAACAGAACAAATGCTTGACGAAATGTGTGCAACGATGGGAGGTCGAGCTGCAGAAAAAATAATATTTGACAAAATTTCTACAGGAGCACTAAGCGATTTAGAAAAAGTGACTAGACAGGCAAAAGCAATGGTAACCATCTACGGTTTGAATGACAAAATTGGTAATATAACTTATTACGATTCTTCAGGTCAGTCAGATTACAATTTCCAAAAACCTTATAGCGAAAAAACGTCTGAACTTATTGACAAAGAGATATCTAAGTTGATAGAAGAGCAATACGAAAGAGCTTTAAATATCCTTGAGAATAATAGAGATAAATTAGAACAGCTAGCAGATTTGCTTTTTGAAAAAGAGGTAATTTTCAGAGATGACTTGGAAAAAATATTTGGAGAAAGACCATTTAAAAAACCAGAAATGGTAAAACCTAAGCACGAATTAAATGGCTCTTCTAAAAAAGTAACTGATTCTGATAGCAAAACTGAAAAAAATGATGATATTAGTGATTCTTTTTCAAAGGGTTCAAATGAAAAAAATGATTTAGAAGAATCTAATAAGAAAGAATAAACCAATCATTAATATTGTTATGGCTTTTTTTAAACATCTTTTTGGAAATAATAAAAAACAGGTTAAAGAGGAAAAAGTTAAAACAAATAAACATCAACCAATTGAAAAAACTCCAGTCGATGATTTATTTGCAAAGAATTTTATAGAAAATGGCGGCAAATTTATTTATTGTGAAAACACAAATGAGCTTGTTGATAACTACAACCTTATAATTCAAGAAAATAGTTGGCAAGAACAAAAAATGTACAGCCATAATATCCAAAGGGATGCGTCTTTTTTATCTGATTTAAATATCACATTTTCAGATCACAAAGATCAAAATGTCTTGATTGCTAACTGCGAATATTTAATCGCATCAGATGGATCGGTACTCGTTTGTTCTAATCAAGTAGGCGAAGATCAACTATCTGATTTGCCTCATAACTTTATTATATATGCCACTACAAGTCAACTGATTGAGAATCTTGATGAAGGCCTTACGCTTATAAAAAAGAAATACGGTAGTAAGATTCCAGCCAAAATCACCTCTCTCAAAACATTCAAAGAGAAAAAAGATGTTGATTTCTTAAGTTATGGAAGTACACAAAAAAACTTATATTTACTACTCATAGAAGACTTATAAGTCCATGAACGAATTTCTAACCAGGGTACTATCTGGAATTGTATATGCTACTGCCATTTTTTTTGGGTTATGGTATGGCAAAATTTCAACTTGTATTTTATTTTTGGTTTTAGGCTTAATTTGCCTTTTCGAAGTTCAAAAATTATTAAGTTTTAGAAATTACTTATCGTACTTTATCTTTCCTGTTTGCCTATTTCTTTTTCATTTTTTTAAGGTGGATGACAGAATTTTATTCTCCTTGCTGTTTTGTACTTTTTTTGTAAAACTTCTTCTCCTTAGAGATTTATTTTCATTAAAAGGCAGAAATGCTTTTAGAGAAAAAAAGCATATCATTACCTTATTATACATTATACCGAGCTTTGTTTTTCTTACACTAATTCCTACTTTATTCGAGGGCTATGATACATTTGTTCTACTTTCGGTATTTGTGCTAATATGGATAAATGATTCTTTTGCCTATCTTGTTGGAAAGAGTTTTGGAAAGCAAAAGTTATTTGAAAAAATTTCACCTAAAAAAACAGTCGAAGGGTTTTTAGGAGGGTTCATATTTACAATTATTGGAGGCATGACAATAAGCTATTTTAATGACATTATGAGTTTTTACCATTGGTCTGTTTTAGGTGTCTTTGTTTCAATTTTTGGTACTTTAGGGGATTTAGTACAATCCAAATTTAAACGCAAAGCAGATGTAAAAGACAGCGGAAATATATTACCCGGTCACGGAGGTGTTTTTGATCGCATGGATAGTATAATATTTTCAAGTACTTTTGCATTCGGATTTTTATTTTTAGTGCAACATGTTTCATAGAGAAGGACAACAAATTTTAGTTATTTCAATAATTTCAATAATAGCTATCAACTTGGCTAGTGTAAATTTTATTGATAATCAATACATCCATTATATTATTTTTGGAGTAACCTTAGTCATATTTGTATTAATTGCTCAATTCTTTAGAAATCCTAAAAGAAAATATACGCTAGACTCAAATACCGCACTTTCGCCGGTTGATGGTAAAGTAGTCACTATCGAAGAAGTCTATGAGAATGAGATTCTTAAAAAGAAATGTATTCAGGTGTCTATTTTTATGTCTCCTCTAAATGTGCATGTAACAAGATACCCTTTGTCGGGAAATATTACGTTCAGCAAATACCATAAAGGAAAATTTTTGGTGGCGTGGCACCCTAAATCTAGCGAAGAGAACGAACGCACAACTGTTGCCATGCAAACTGAAAAATTCGGTGAAATAGCATACAGACAAATTGCTGGTGCAGTTGCTCGAAGAATTGTAAATTACGCCAAACCGAATCAAATCGTTAGTCAATGTTCTGATTCAGGTTTTATCAAATTCGGATCTAGAGTTGATGTATTTCTGCCTTTAGATTGCAATATCGAAGTAAAAATTGATCAAGTTGTAAAAGGTGGTCTATCTCCAATTGCAACAATTTAGCCTATATGAACTTAGAGGAACTGACATCTGAGCAATTAGACAAGGCTTTTGAAAAAGCCTATGAATCAGTCCGTTTAACCGATTACAAGTTCAAACAAGATACTTTGCTGTTTTTTTATGCTTATTATAAAAATATTTCCGACGATTACAGTTTAAATTTCAATCAACAAACCTCAAACGGCGAAAGGTTGGTTAATGCTTTTAAAATGAATGCTCTTTTTCAAGTTAGGCAATTAAGTAAAAGAGATTGCAAAATAAGGTATATCGAATTGGCATCTAAGTATTTAGGCAATCATTTCCTAAAAGAGATAACCTGATGGAAATTGTTTTTGCAACACACAACCAGAATAAACTTATTGAAGTAAAACAGATTTTACCAAGTTCTTTTAAGGTGCTATCGCTTAACGATATCAATTGCTTTGATGAAATTATAGAAGATTCGAATACGATTGAAGGCAATTCCATGATCAAAGCAAGGTATGTATTCGAAAATTACGGAAAAGCTTGCTTTGCAGACGATACCGGTTTGTTTGTAAATGCTTTAAATGGTGAGCCAGGTGTTTATTCTGCAAGATATGCTGGCCAAACAAAAAGTGCAAAAGCTAATATGTCCAAACTATTAGACAAACTTTCGGGTAAAGCTGACAAAACCGCCTATTTTAAAACAGTAATTGCTTATAAAACTGCCGACGTCGAAAGACTATTTACCGGTATATGCAAAGGACAAATTATTGAAAAACCAAAAGGCGAAAAAGGCTTTGGTTACGATCCAATTTTTGTTCCTGAAAATTACACAGAAACATTTGCAGAATTACCGCCTGAAGCTAAAAATAAAATCAGTCACAGAGGTTTGGCTCTAAAATTGTTTACAACATACCTAAACGATTCACTCTAATTTTTTCTTTTAAAGAAAGACAATATTTTACCAAAAAAACTCTGCTTAGCTTGAGATTTTGGAATTGATGTGACATACTTGGCTTTATGCTGTTCCTTGTATCCATAAGATTCTAAAATCTTTTTAACCCTATCTTTTAATCGTTGCCCTTTTTCCTTATCTACTTGATAGACAAAGTTTGAAAAGCCATCGATCTGAGCCAACACATTCGAACCGCCATTCCAAGACTTTCCTTCAATACCATCTTTTTCAATTTGAAATAATAAAGCTCTAAATCGTTTTAAAGTCTTTCTATCAATATTAAGTTTTTTGTTGACCACAATTCCCGTCACTTCTTGCTTCTGTTTTTTCTTCATTATCCGGAGTTTGTCAGGATGCAAAATAAAATTCTCTTCGGAAACAATTTTCTTAGAATATTTTAAAATTGAAGTGATATGTTCATATTCATTTTTTGTACCAGAAAACGTAATATCATCTACATATCGCGAATATTCAAAGCCGTAGTGTTTGGCTAAACCGTCTAGTCGATAATCTAATTTTCTGCATAAAATATTGGTGATTGCAGGACTACAAGGTGAACCTTGTGGCAAAAATCTTTCTCCGATTTGAGCATAATAATTTTCGCCTAAAACATCAACATCCATAATCTTGGGTTCTGTACAGAGCAAAGCTAAGATGACAGAAATTTGTTCACTATATCCCAAAGATTTAAAAACACCTTTTACCCTTTTATAAGTAATGGTTGGGAAAAAGTTTTTCAAGTCTTGATTGATCACAACATCTTTGTCCAAATGTAATTTTGCATTACTTACAATCGATTTCTTTTTTACACAGCCGTTGGCTTTTGGATGAACAGCTACTTTATTCAATAGATGTTCAAGTATATAGTGTTGAGCTTGTTTTAACCTAGGCATAGGCGCAGAAATCAATCGGAATCCGCCAGTTTTTTTGGCTATTTTAAATCGTTTATAGTGGCTTGTTTTGGAATATTTTCGGGAATAAGCCAAAAATCGAAGTAGTCCAACACTTATTTTTATGGCATCTGCCAAATCTTTGGCGTTGTCGAAAACAGGCAAATTAAACTTCTGTAGTCTAGCTTTGTCGGATTCTTTATGGTTTAATTGATGAGAATAATTTTTACCTAAATAAATAATGTCCTCAGCTTTAGTCTTTTGCCATTTTTCGGCTTTAAGCTGTCGCGCTTGCTCTCGCTTAAGCTTTGTCTCTTTTTGTTTTTCCTTCGAAGCTTTTTTGCGCTCCAAGTGTTTTTGAGCAATAAACTCTTCTGGATTTTCAACAGTTTTCTTTTCTCTAAACAGTTTTTGAAGTTGGCTGGATAATTCTCGCTCTTCTTTTAAATAGGATTCTACCTTTTGAAAATCGATATTCTTTTCTGTCCAAAAGCCTAACCTTTTCATTTCGGACAAAATGTATTCTTGTTTAGAAGATTGTCTAATCTTGTCGTAAAGCTCTTGTCTCCGTTGTTGTGAAGTATTCATAAAATTAAAAAAAGGTAGCAATAAGATGTTATGGTTTCCCTTCGTACGATTCTAAAGACTGAATTGAACAACTCCAGTGAAATTTGTACCATAGTACTATTTCACTTCGCAGAAGTATAACCGGAAATAGTACTATGGTACAAATTTCACAAGTTAAGTTCGAGTCAGTGACGCGTTCGGTGTCTGTGTGCAAGATTGGCGATCCACCAATCAAAATGCAAGGTTTTTTATCTTATTACTACCAAGGTCAAATATATTAATTATTTATTATCATAGGTCAATCTTGTGGCTAAAATATGTTCACAAGGGCCTTTATTTAATTTGTTCTGATAATAGTAGTTACATGTGCATTTTGCATCTACTATTTGCATGTCTTCATTTATTTTTACAATCGTGTCGTATTTGCCACTTACTTTTGCAGTTATTGTTGTAATGCCATTGGCTA
>JAUIFC010000122.1 GCA_030429455.1 Bacteroidia bacterium
ATAAAAATCAGAATATTTTCTTGCACCAATTTAATTACGTCACTTGGATTTATATGTCTTACTAAGAATTATTAATCACCAAGTTCTAAACTTGATTTATGTTAGCCTGTCGTATACCATCTTCTTCGTTGCCTTCGACTTGAAGTATTATAATACATCTGCGCCTTGTCGCCTTGAATCTGGAATACGACAGACTTTTTCAGCAGACCCTAAATATAGTTTATTGGATATAAAAAAACATCATTTTGGTGTTTTGAAAGCGTAAAAAACGGTAGAATTTTCTTAATCGTTCATGTATTGGAATAGTTTCTAATACGCATCAGGACTTAAATCACTACGAAATAACTTTAGTCATTAAAACAGATTTGAAATTTCAGTTTTTACTAAGGTCGCTTTATCAAATATGAATAAAAAACTGAGAAAACAGCCAATTAACTCTTGTAAAACTTTATAGTTTCTTGCACTCCTTTTTCATTTTTATACCTTAATACGTAAAGACCAGGCGTTGCAATAAATTGATTTGTATTGATTTGAAGTGTAGAATCAAAACTATTCTTTTTAATGTCTTGATCGTACACTAAATTGCCGGAAACATCAAATATCTTTACATTTTGGTGGATATTGTCGAAAACTTTAGGCAATTTTAAATTTAAATTGTCTCTAACTGGATTAGGATATAGAATAGGTTTAAGATCAGTACTAATTACATTTTGTGCTTGACTGTTAGAATTATTAAAGTCACTCTTGTTGTCAAGGCCATTAACTACAGGATAGCCTATGAAAATAATCTCATTTACACCGGCATAAGGACTATCCAACATAGCAAGTCTCAGTTTTGACGTAGTCACATTAACATCGTGTACTTTCCAAACATTAAAAGCATCACAAGACTCTGTCAATAAGTGACTCCAACTTGAATTATCGTCAAATTCTATATCAAAATTATGAGTCGAATGCGTATCATGGATGTATATTTTTGTAATATGGTATTCCATACCAAAATCTACAGTCGTATAATATGGTGCGTTTGCATTGGTATAAAACGGTTTCCAGTTTTTGCTTGTTGGGTGATCACCTAGGTCCGGATTTACAGATTCTTGCTCGTCAAACAAATATTCTGGAGAATCCACACTTCCACCTGGTACCATATCATAAACCATGTCTGGGGTAACAATAATTTGGTTTTCGATGTCTGTATTCACTTCTGGCAAAGTCATAATCGGATAACCAAACACCAAAACCTCATTAACTGATGCATATGGACTGTCTAACATGGTAAATCGCAAATATTTTGTTACCACATTTATATTGTTAATTTGCCAAACATTAAAACCTTCACAGGCATCCACAAAAAGGACAGACCAATTCTCTCCATCTTCACTGGCTTCGACAACCATATCGTTTGTTCCGTGCATATCATGTAAAGCAATTTTTGACAAATGATAATCTTGATCTAGCGTTACAACAGCATGGTAAGGTGCTTTGGCATTGGTATAAAATGGCTTCCAAGATAAGCCTACAGCATTTTCATCAGTCATATAGTCAACATCTTGTTGGTCAAACAACAAGTTAGGTGAATCTACACTTCCGCCAATGACCATATCCGTTACCATAGATGAATTGATAATAATTTGTTGCGAATTTTTAACAATCGGATAGCCATAAATTATAATCTCATTGACTGCTGCATAAGGACTGTCATACATTGAAAACCGCAAATAACGAGTTGAAATGCTAGTATCTTCTCTAACCCATTCGTTATACTTATCACATGGGTTTGTGAAAAGAACTACCCAGCTTAAACCATCATAATATTCGACTACAAAGTCGAAAGTTGAATTCATGTCATGCAAATTTACCTGAGAGATGTAATGCTCATCACCTAAATCTACTGTGGTATGATAGGAATCGTTGTCCATAAAATAAAATGGTTTCCAAGACATACTAATGGGGTGTTGGTCAGCGTCGATGTCGACATCTTGCTCATCAAACAAAAACAGAGGAGAATCTACACTTCCATCAATTACATTGTCTGTTACCATGTCTGGTGTAATTACCAAATGTCTAGGAGTAGTTGCTGGATCGTCGTATGGCAAAAACTCTGGTCCTCCAGGTGCTCCCATATTAATATATTCATTAGCACTACTAGGAGCTAAAGAGTAATCGTTTGTGGAAGGGTCTGTAAATTGAATTACAGAAACTGGACCGATGGTATTGTTTGAAAGCACTTCGTTGTCTACACCATTTAAATCTTTGTAGAACGGAATATTAGTATCGTATATATTGTCTATCGCGTTAAGATTATTGAACTCATTCATGTTTCTTAGAACCTCATCACCTGTGAGAGCTTTAAAGAAATTATGACGTACTTCATTTACCATTAAAGTATCCGAAACTGTTCGATTGTCTATAAAAATGCCTTTGTTATTTTCAATATAATTATTGTCCATAAATACATTTCCTTTGCCAAAATTAATGATGCCATAATCTGGTGCTCCAATAATTATGTTGTTGTAAATCCAAGCAACGGTGTTATCGCCTATTTGTAAGTTGTTCATATGAAAGATTTCTCCTTCAAGACCAGCGTTGATCAAAGTATTATTATAAATCTCTACATTTTCTGAGGCGTTTGCAATTTGGATAGATTCGCGTTGCGTATTTCTAACAATATTATTATAAATTCTAACATTTTTAAATTCAAGTCCAGGCGTTGTTGTTTCGCCGATGTACATTCCTTCGGAAACATTTTCAATAAAGCAATCGTGTATCGTTAGATTATCAAAAACTGGTAATGGATTTGGAGGATTGCCGTTAAAATTTTTTATCGCATGAATACCAAAAAAACCATTGTGACTTACTTTAACATTTTCCACTTCACAATCTGAACTAAATTCTGAAAAAGAAAGCCCACTTGTAAGTGCCGATAATTCAAAACCATATTTGAATCCTGGATGTCCTTTACCACTTACTTTGATGTACTTACAATTTTCGAAAGTCAATGCACCCCACGAATTATCACTTATACCATCTATTTTTACTTGACCGTCCTTATTTATAACCACAATAGGATTATTAGGACTTCCAATTAATGCTTCAAATTTTAATGGCTGAACTCTTTCTGAGGAAATAAAAATAGTATCACCTCCTATTGGCGTTCTCCCTAACGTATTGGAATTTACAAAATATGATGAAGATGAATCTAAAATAATATTTTCATTTTGCTGAGCAGATGCATGAAAAAAGTTTAACATGAAAAACAAAAAGGCAAAAACCTTAAATTGAAAGAATGTCTTTTTACCAAAACCATTTTGGTCGATACTAAAGTGTAGATGAATTGCCATAGCTTATTAGTCAGTGTTGATTACTAAAGATTAAAACGTCTAAAAATATAGACAAAGTGATTAAGTATGGCGTTAAGTTGTAAAAATATAACAATTAATCGAAATTAAGCGACATTTCGTCGAGTTTATTCAGTAATATCAATTATAAAAAAATGTTATGATTTTTTGTAACCCATAGTTTTGTATAAGGTAGACTTATGGAAAAGGGGCTGTATGAAGTCTATGAGTTCAACTAAAACAGATGTAGAGGAAGATATACAGTTTCTGATCTAAGGTTAGTTTGATTTAAATTTATTATAAATCTGTAACGCAATACTTTCATTTAAGGATATAGCAAAAACCTCTTTTAACTCCCTAAAAGAAGAATAGTGCTGTTTAATAATTTTTCGTAGAACTGTAAGAGCATAATAGGTGATAATCAACTTATTCATCAAGCAATAACACCGACCTCCTGGTGAATCACTAGAGCGGTTAAAATTTGTTAGCTAATTTTTATAAACGATTAAAGCCTTTGAGACAAATACCTAGACTTTTAAAATATCAGTATAATACATTTATAACTTGAAATCACCTAAAAAATCGACCTCTTTTAATTTCTACTCCAACATAAAGCCTGAGTTCGATTATTAAATCATAGATATTCAAATGATTATATTAGTATTATTTACTTTTTTTAACATAGAATACGAAGGGCACTTTTTTATCTATAATTTTAATATGGCTTATACTGCGCTCAAAGATTCGGTACTGACATGCGCAAAACATTGATATTCTGTTTTTTTATAATCAAAACATTAATCGAGCTCAGGTTAAAAAGAAACCTTTACTATGCTTTATTTTTCTGTAGTAGAAAGTAAAATCATCAATTTCTTTTGCAGTAATTTCAAATCACAAATGGTATAAAAAAAAGCTCTAAAGTTGTAAACACACTTTAGAGCTTTCGTTTTAATTTTTAAATCAATTGTACCGAAAAAATACTATTGTTCAGCAGACTTTACGACATTGCCTACAATTTTTATGCGTTCAGGGCTATTGGAAGCATTTGAAGTAATGGTAATCGTTTTGTTTTGCATACCCATTTTTCCTCGACTATTAAAAACGACTTTTATGGAACTTTCATCGCCTGGAAGAATAGCTTCTCTTGGCCATTCTGGTGCCGTACAACCACAAGTTGTTCTCACATTGGTAATTACCAAAGGTGATTTACCGGTATTTTTAAAGTTAAATACATGCTCCACTTTATCGCCTTGAGTAATTTCGCCAAAGTCATGAGTGCTTTCTTCAAAAGTTATCTTAGCCTGATCAATATTCTCAATATTCTCTTGAGCGTAAGCTGTTTGAAGCAAAAACATAAGTCCTAAAAATAACGTTTGGATTGATAATTTCTTAAACATGGTAATGAGTTTTTTGATAATTATTATTTGGAGACTAAATTAAAAGTTTTTTTGTTTAAAAATTGATTTTAACAACTTAAATTACCAATAACCATCAATTTTCACAAATTCTGCACTAGCCGTCTATGAAAACAACAAAAGCGATTTGTAGAATTACTTCTAAAAGAGCCCATCTGAATATGAAGATTATTATAACAAAACAAAAAAATAAATGCCAACGGTAAAGCAATTTTAGACAACACCTACAAGCATATTCTCAAAGGCAATTGAGCTCATTTCTTTACACCTGTAGCGATTTCATTTGAAGAATATAAGAATATGAGCAATCAAATGTCAATTCGGTATAAAGTATTTTGAGCTATAGTCTTTTAAGGAAACATCAAAATCACTTTTTATAATTTTCTAGACTCTCTATCTCCGATAATTGCAGACATTTCTTAAATGCATTCATCAACAATTGTATCATAAAACTTATTAATTCATCAATTCATGATAAACATTTTAATATAAAATAACACTCATATAAATTCAATTATTAACTTAAATTTCATACCTTCACCATGCAATTTGTTAATACGTAATAAGTTTAATTCACTCAATAAACATTGTGACAAAGATTCAAACAGATCCTAAACATCCTTTAGAAATTGATATTCTTACAGAAACTATAGACGATTTGTCTATTGGTGTTGGCATTTTTTATGTTGAAGATTTAGAGGACTTAAAGAGTATTCGATACATTTTTATCAATAAAGTTTTATTGTACGAAATGCGCAAAGAACGTGATGAAGTTTTTGGACAAAGAATAATTGATGTTGCGCCAGAAGCTTTTGAGCATGAAGGCGGTGTACTTGTCATGGAAACATACAGAAGTATTGCTGCAAATGGCGGCAGCGTAAATCTTGGACTCGTAGAATATTCTAACCACATGGTCGCTGGCACTTACGAATGTTCCGTTCATCATATTCGAGACCACTATGTGTATGTGATGCTCAGAAACGTTACCGAATTAGAACAAACTAAAAACGAACTAGAACAAAAAAACAAAGAACTTAATCAATTGACGTATTTGGTTTCTCATGATTTAAAAGCACCATTGAGAACAATTTCAAGTTTTGTAGGTCTAATACATGACAGACATTCTGAACAATTTAGTCAAGAAGTCCATAAACTATTTACCTATATATCAACTGCTACAGAACGAATGGTCAAACTGGTTACAGATATTTTAGACTATAGCATCGTAGGAAAAGGAAAAAAACTTTCTGAGGTAAATACTGCAAAACTCATTAGGGAAGTCCAAGAAGATCTTTCTGCTGTAATTCAAGAAACCAATTCAACTTTCGAAATCCAAGAAAATCTACCCTTGATAAAAGGTTACGAAACAGAATTACGCATGTTATTTCAAAATTTAATAAACAATGCCATAAAATTCCGAAAGGAAAATACATCTCCTGTGGTTAAAATTTATGCTGAGAAAAAAGACGGTTGGACATTTTTTGTTCAAGACAACGGAATTGGTATTGATGAAAAACAACAGGAAAAAATATTTGATGTGTTCCAACGCTTACATTCCAAAAGCGAATATGATGGCACCGGCATTGGCCTTTCACACTGCAAAAAGATATTGGACTTACATCATGGGGAAATTGGCGTTACATCCAAGTTGAATGAAGGCAGCACCTTTCACTTTAATATTCCAGATAATTTGTAAGCTAAATTTCTCAAAATCAGTCTGAAAAAGGAATAGTCATATAGGCTTCAAAAAACAATTGTGCCTTATAAATTAATGCGTTTGACATGGTCTAGACAAAGACACTTATGCTATTTCAGACGAAAATCACATTAATCCCCTTGAAGACTTTCCATGATTTCTTTAACATAATCCTCTGCTGCTTTGGAGGCTTCATTCGGGTCAAGAAGTTGAGTCGTTACAACAGCTACCAATTGGCTATTTTCATTTTCTTCTAAATTGTAAGCAACAGTTTCCAGAACATAATCTGTAGAGGTATATGTACTTGAGGACACTGGAACATATCCACCAAAGGAACTATAATATGGCCCATAGGCATAAGGACGAGAGAAATAGTTGTAAAAACCGCCATAATAACTAGGATATACACTTGTGTAAGCTGTACCAACATATACACCGCTACTGGAAGTGCTGGTGGTTTTTTGTTTGTCTTTTACAACAGTCAGTACAACCGCATCATAGCCTTCATAACCCATGATTTCTTTTACAAATTTGACACGTTCTTCAGTCACTTCTGTTTGTGCATGAATTTTTGGAAACTTTGTAAAGCTGGAAGTGGCTTTAATTCCTCTGGAGGCCAACGCATCTGTTATCGCATTTTCGAAAGCAACTCTAGCCTGAGTATTCGCCGTTCTGGCAATGACAAGTACATTTTTGGATTTAAATGTATCCACTACATTTTGATCTGCCTTCCAAGCGGTTATAACTTTTGCTGTCGAACAACTGTGTAATACCGCAATGGCGAATGTAAGAAGGAGAACCAATTTAATTTTAAAATATTTCATGATGTTGTTTTAGTCTAGATGGTAATTCAGCTATTTTTTAATGGCGCTTGCAACCTTGTGCGCATAATCATCGACGACTGCAGCCGCACTTGTTGGAGATTCAATTTTTGAAGTTACTTTGGCTACAAGTTGCTTTTTATTTGGTTTATCAAGATTAAAAATCAACGTCTCTACTATAAACGTCACATACTCTTGTTCATCAAAGGATTCTTCAACATAATACCCAGAATGTCGCATTGAAGGTGCGGTATATGGATTTCCAAAGGCCGTGTAAAAGTCATAGAGAAAAGGATTGATTTCACTGGAATATGTTGCGCCAGCCGTGTAGCCACCTTCTTGATTGACAGTTACTTCACTTTTGCGATCCTTAAGAATCGTAAGAACCACGGCATTAAATCCTTTTTCTTTTATTGTCTTTTTTGCCGTTTCAATTTGTTCTAGCGTGAGTTTCTTTTCGGTATCAATATTTTTAATAAAATTGTAGCTCACATCGCCTTGAATACCTTTAGATTTCATTCGTTTCAAGAAGGCATCTTCAAATAATTTTCGAACATCTGGATTACTGGCTCTGGCAATAACAAATACATTTTTCTCCTTTACCTCATGTAAATCATCAGCTTTCCAGGAATCTACAACGCTTACCGTTGCACACCCATTTAATGCTAAAATGATTATGAATAAAAGTGAAATTTTCGAAAGATAAGACATGTCTAGTTTTAATTTTATTTCGTGCAGCAAAGTATAAAATTTAAATTAAATAGGTCAAAAAGACTTGTATTTTTAGCTGCTGAAAAAATCTATACCCAAAAATCGAAAACGACAAACTATACTTTTTTCACATCAATCATTTTATATTGATAAAAACATCCATTCCAAATTTATCAGTCTGACTTATAGCGTCTAGTGCTATGAAATCTTAAATTGTATTGAAAATCGCTAATTTTAAAGAAATTTTTTCTGCTAAAATTGAAGCAAAACCCTTGACTTTACCTGAAGGTTTTCAGACTTAACATCGGTAAAAGGTTTGGTCAATTTCAACTAAAACATACTAAATAGATTTGCATAAAACTGATGCTACAGGGTTTTAAAAAATTGGCAACTAATCAATATCCTTCATTCTTTTAGTAATCTGATTATCAAAACTGAAAAATTAACTGTAAGGAACACAATGAAAATACGTAAAGAAACGCTAAAGATTCATATTCAAAAATTTAGCTCTTTGTGACCCTTGCGCAAACCTTGGCGTCCATAGCGGTTAAAATAAATTATACCCTGATTTCCAATAAGTTGAAAATTTAATATCGGACTGATGAGTTACAAAAACTGAAATACCCATGGCATGTATAAATAAATAGAATAGATTGAAATGTTTCTGCTAGTTTTGCAAAATCTTGGTCAGATAGACTTCAATCCAAAGCTGGATTCAAGTAAAGTAAAATGGCCTGTCATGAAACTTCTACTCAATCGCTTATGATTAAAAAAGCAAGAACATGCAAACAAGAGGTCATTTCTAATCATAAAGATGAACATAAAATGAAAAAGATTTCCATACTTTTGATATTAGCATTCGCATTGATAAATACTTTCTATACCAATGCGCAATCCATTTCCTCTTTACGGCAAAAAATAAATGGTATTCTTCAAAATAAAGCAGCAACAGTTGGCGTCGCTATTCGAGGAGAAACTCTTAGCGATACCCTTTCGATTAATGGCGATATGCGATTGCCAATGCAAAGTGTATTTAAGTTTCATTTGGTCTTAGCCGTTCTACATCAAGTAGATATAGGTAAATTGAGTTTGGATGACGACATACATTTGGACAAAACCTTGATAAAATATTATACACATTTATGGAGTCCTTTACGCGAGAAATACCCTAATGGCGCTCAGGTTACCCTTTCAGAAATTATTGAATACACAGTGGCTTGGAGCGATAATTTAGGTTGTGATGTGCTTTTCGAACTGCTTGGTGGCACCGAAGCTGTTCAAAGGTTTTTGCATGACATTGGAATTAAAGACATTGCCATAGTACATAACGAGCTAATAATGCAATCTGCATGGCCAAACCAATTTGAGAATTGGACAACTGCAAAAGCTGCCAATCAAAGTTTGCAAATTTTCTATGAAAACAGAACTAATGTGCTAAGTCTAGAAAGCCATCGTTTTCTTCTAAATATCTTAAAAGGGACTAAAACTGGCAAAAAAAGGATTCGAGGTTTATTGCCTAAAGATGCGGAAGTTGCACATAAAACAGGAACCTCAGGCAAAAACAAAAACGGGTTAACTGGCGCAACAAATGACATCGGCATAGTGTTTTTGCCCAATGGCGATCATTTCTATTTAAGTGTTTTGGTGTGTTGTTCTATGGAAAGTGACGACACCAACGAACAAATTATTGCAGAAATTTCAAAATTGGTTTGGAATTATTTTTTGCATCAATAAACAGTGTTTAATATTGCTGAACTTAACCTATGACTTTTAAAAATTGTAACTTATGAATGGCCCAGATAAAGAAGTCAAATTTCCGCTTGACGGTTATGAAAAACTTTGTTTTCTAAAGAATATCGTCAATAATCCAAACATCATTGTCGGAGATTACACTTACTACGATGACTTTGAAAATGTCGAAAATTTTGAAAAAAATGTAAAATACCATTTTGATTTTACGGGCGACAAACTGATCATCGGTAAGTTTTGCATGATCGCTTCTGGAGCAAAATTTATAATGAATGGCGCAAATCACTTGACAAAAGCCATATCGTCCTATCCATTTGCTGTTTTTGGAAACGGCTGGGAAAACGCAATGGACGGAAAAAGCTATCCAAATAAAGGTGATTTGATCATAGGAAACGATGTTTGGATTGGGCATAATGCAACCATTATGGCAGGTGTTCGAATTGGAGATGGTGCCATTATTGCCACAAATTCGACAGTTGTAAAGGATGTTGAGCCGTATTCCATTGTTGGAGGAAATCCAGCTAAAGAAATCAGAAAACGATTTGATGAACAAACCATTTCCAAATTGTTGGACATGCAGTGGTGGAATTGGGACATCGAAAAAATTACAAAACATGTTCATCTATTAACGGATGACCGCATAGATTTACTTTAAAAAAAGCGGCTTATCACTTTTGCTGAAACTTGAGCTAAATAAAATTAAAATCGACTTGTTTCAGTAAAAATTAACCCCATTTTAGATAAACACCATAGTGCTGATTATAAGGAAATAACAATACTAAAATTTCAATTTTTACGATGCATTTGGAATATTTCAGATGCATAAACTCATGAAATTCGTATAATCTGTATATTGCACTTAATCATTCACCTTAGTTTTTTTGAAGACATTTAAATTTGACAAACAAAAGTACGGCTTCCCATTATTAATGGATTTACACCGGTTTGAAACCAATCCAAATGTTTTCTTCGAGCCTAAACCTCACATTACCGATTTTTTTGAAATTTTTATTTTTCAAGAGGCTTCGGGAACGATCGAACTTAATGGTGAAATGATAAGCATCTCAGAGAACAGTTTGTTTTTCATTTGTCCGTTTCAGAACAAGAGTTGCGATATTTCGCTGAAAGGCATCAAAGGCTTTCATCTTGTCTTTCAACATAATTTTTTATCAGATTTTTTTGACGACAAACTATTTGTGTACCGGTTGCAATATTTTTTCAATTCCAATCACCCACAGTTTATCACCTTAAAACAAGCGGATTATTCAATTTTAAAATTAGCCTTAAATGAAATTATTTCAGAAATAGAAAATTTCCAAAATGATAGCCACCATTTAATTCGTTCATTGTTGTATTTTTCGTTATCAAAACTCAATCGACTATATTCCGAACACTATCAGATTTCTTCAAATACGCAGTCTAATTCGATTGTTTACCAATTTAAAGAGTTACTCGAAAAACACATCCGAAGCAAACACAGTGTAGAACATTATTGCCAACTTTTAAAGGTCAATCGGCATAAATTAAATGCCTTAGTCAAGCAACATGCAGATTGTACTTCTAAAGAGTTGATCAATAACAGATTGCTTCAAGAGGTTAAAACAGAACTTCGGTACACCGATAAAACGATTGCCGAAATAGCGCATGCGCTTAACTTTAGCGAATCAAATAACCTGACTCGATTTTTTCAAAAAATGGAAGACATGAGTCCTTCGTCTTACAGAAAAAATACCAAAATGATATAAATTTTAAAAAAATGA
Organism: Bacteroidia bacterium; assembly: GCA_030429455.1. Taxonomy (GTDB): domain Bacteria; phylum Bacteroidota; class Bacteroidia; order Flavobacteriales; family Flavobacteriaceae; genus Psychroflexus. Next base: position 11,491 of record JAUIFC010000122.1, read on the forward strand.
TACCTGCTATTTTCGTATTCATTTTAATCTTTGCAAATAAAACATCATGACACACTTTCTTTATAGTTTAATTGCTTTTTTCTGTCTTCAACTTGGGGTTGCACAAGACAAAACCATTACTGTAGCCATGGACGAATCAAACTGGATTATCCCAGAAAATGCCGAATTCCAACTATTTGACAATAGAAAAACGTTGCTGCTCAAAGGCAAGCGCGCGACTGTAAAAGATTTGCAATTCGAAAATGGCAGCATCGAAGTGGATGTCTAT
>JAUIFC010000123.1 GCA_030429455.1 Bacteroidia bacterium
TAGGATTTTCATGTCGCTTTGTTTCAGAATTTATGCTGGTAGTGTCCAAGAAACTAATCAACATAAAAATCACGACACCCAAAATTCCGATGATGAAATCATAACGAATAAAAAAACCAATGAATCCAATTTCTTGTGTTGTTGTAGATCCTGCGCTTGACCCAGTAAGGTCAAAAACGCTGTCTGGGATTGTATTTCCACCATCAATATATTCTGGAAAAAAATAGCCCAGTGCTAACGAACCAACAAGTAAAACTAACAACGATAAAATACCATAGACAATGAAAACCGCATAATACCACTTTTTGGTTTTCTTATATTTTACTTCTGAGAGATGTAGAATAACAACAAGTAAGCCTGAAGCACCAATCCTGAGAAAAACCTCGACAACACTCTTTTGATCCCTCAAAGAATCCCATAATGCTAGTCCAAAAAAAGCCTCAAGAATAACAATCACAAAAAATGCAATCATCCATTTTTTAATCGGCTTTAAATCGATGGACTTTAAATAAGTTCTAATGACACTTCCGTCTTGTGTTTTCATTAATTTATGCTTATTCTGAACATTTTCCTCAATTTGAGAATTTATGTAAGGAACTTCAAATCCCGCATTGGTCAATCGCATTTCTTCATCCTCTATCTCATCTTCAATCGCTTCCAATTTGGCAAAAGTTTCTTCGTAAGCCAGTTTGGCCTTATCTAGTTCTTGATTTGTGTTAGAAATTTCATCCTCATGCATAGGACTTTTTGAAATCATACGATCAAAGGCGTCCTTACAGCGTTTCTTTAGCAAACGATTTTCTTTTAAATATGCTTTTATCGATTTCAAAAACGAACTATCGTCCAAAATTTCGCGCATCCCTCGAGGAAAGATAAAGCCTTTTTCCTCATCTCTTACAGGATAATTGTTCGCCCGGGCATCGCGACTAGCCACGTGAAAAATATGTTCGTCAGTTACCATTTTCAGAGTGTTTTAAGGTTTTCATGCGCCCATAAAATCATTTTCCAGCTATCATCAATCAGCAAATCTCTATGTTGAGGATTAGATGTTTCGGTAGTTGAGTTTAAACCTTGACTCTCATTCGGAATATCCTTTTTCAAGCGTTCTTCTAAAACTTCTTGTACAGCTTTCATATACTTTATTTTGATTTAGCACTCTAATTATCAACGCCACAGAAATAAAATTCTGACAATTTTTTGATAAACTTTTTTATTGTGTGGTGTTTAATTTTTTTTCAAAAAAAGTAGAAAGTCCAACTAAATAAAGGGATTAGAGAATTCCAATTCCTTTAAATTACGCCTGAATTTTAACAGATTTTATTAAATTTCTGATGAGATTACGTCAAATTTTTTGAGATGAACACTATAAATTCTGATTGCTTTAGTCCTGAAAATTATTTAAATTGAATTAGTTTTAGTGTAGAAAATTGAGTTTTACTAAAAAAATTGAACGCATTATTTCTGTTTACCATATCTAGATCTACTAAAAGCTATAAAATCAACAACCTAAAATTGTGTATTCCTGAGTTGATATAGCGGTATATTGATTGATTGACAGATTAAAAGTCTATTTTTGCAAACTAAATTAAAACCATGTCCAACATCGTTGCCATTGTAGGAAGACCTAATGTCGGAAAATCTACTTTTTTTAACCGTTTAATCCAAAGACGTGAAGCCATTATCGATGCCGAAAGTGGCGTAACTCGAGACCGGCACTATGGCAAATCGGAATGGAATGGCTCGCATTTTTCGCTAATTGACACGGGTGGATATGTTGAAAACAGCGACGATGTATTTCAAAATGAAATTGACAAACAAGTCCATTTGGCCATAGATGAAGCGGACGCCATCTTATTTTTAGTAGATGTCAAAGACGGTCTTAATGCTATGGATGAAGACGTTGCTGCGATTCTTAGAAAAGTTGAAAAACCTGTCTTTTTAGTCGTTAATAAAGTAGATAGCAGTAAAAATATTCAAGATGCCATGGAATTCTACGCTCTTGGATTAGGCGAATATTACAACGTTTCTGCCATAAACGGTAGTGGAACAGGAGAGTTATTGGATGACTTGGTAAAAGCGCTTCCACCTCAACCTGAGGAAGAAGAAGACAATTTGCCAAAATTTGCCGTTGTCGGCCGTCCAAACGCTGGGAAGTCTTCGTTTATCAACGCATTAATTGGCGAAGAAAGATATATCGTCACAGACGTAGCTGGCACTACGCGAGATGCCATCGACACCCATTATAATCGATTTGGTTTTGATTTTAAATTAGTTGATACGGCAGGCATAAGACGCAAAGCGAAGGTTAAAGAAAACCTAGAATTCTATTCCGTAATGCGAAGCGTAAGAGCCATGGAAAACTCAGATGTGTGTTTATTGGTTGTCGATGCACAACGCGGATTTGACAGTCAAGTTCAAAACATTTTTTGGCTAGCCCAACGGAATAAAAAAGGTATTGTTATCCTTATCAACAAATGGGATTTGGTGGAGAAGGAAACCAACACAATGAAAGAATTTACACTTCATATCAAAAAGAAGATTGAACCTTTCACCGATGTGCCGATTGTGTTTATTTCTGTATTAAACAAACAGCGTATTTTTAAAGCCATCGAAACTGCTGTCGAAGTCTACAAAAGTAGAAGCAATCGTATAAAAACCAGAGATTTAAATGACTTGCTCTTACCGATTATTCAAAAATATCCACCACCAGCGGTAAAAGGAAAATATGTAAAAATCAAGTTCATCACACAACTTCCTACATTTTACCCACAGTTTGCATTCTTCTGCAACTTACCACAGTACATCAAAGACCCTTACAAACGTTTTTTAGAAAACAAGTTAAGAGAGCATTTTGATTTTAATGGTGTGCCGATTGATATTTTTATGCGGAAGAAGTAATTCTCAGGACTTAAAGCGCAAAAAGATTATCAAAATTAAGGCTAATTCTATTAACTCAAAGGTATTTCTGATGCAATTTGTATAGCAAAAATATCCTTCAAGCCAGGCGATAATTTTAAATATTCACATACTTTGAGATTTGCTAACAAATGTGCTTTATTTTGTTCCAATCCTAAGCTTAATTTTATTCCAATCCTAAGTTTAATTTTCATATCAAACAACCCTAACTATTTCAGCCTACTAAAGGTCTCTAGATATTAATTGGAATAAACATCTATGCTGATATCTATAAAACTAATGCATGAGTTTAAAAAGAAATTCAAAGCCTATTTTGCATTATAAAATTTTAAAACTTTTATATTAGCGCAATGAATTTTAACAAGCTATCTTCTAATGTTTCGACATAATGTATTCCGCAATTATTTAGAATATTATCAGCAGGAACACTTTTTGGTTTAAGCGTTTATTTATTGAACTTAAACGCTTAGATTTTATTGGTTTTAGCTTAAATTATCATTCCCGACTGGTGATGCTGCTTATGTGACTCGCCACGGCGAAGCCTTTCCTTTTTAGTTGACAACTTTATGGGAGCATTAATTTTGAGTTTGAAGTTTTTGGAGTGAGAATCCTAAGCTGCTAAAAACATCTAAGGTTTAATTCTTATAAGATCAAAAATGACTTATTACTTTACGGTTTATAACCGATACTTGAAACTTTTATTTGACACATGACACCAGTAAAACTTGACTTAAGTAGAGCTAAAAGCTAAATTATAAAAGCAAAGAATAACATTACACAATACACATGAAAGAAAAATGGGATATAGAACTAAAACCTAAAAGAAATCTTTTGGAAATAGATTTTGCTGCGGTATGGCGCTATAGGGATTTATTACGGATGTTGGTTTACCGGGACTTTGTGACTTATTATAAGCAAACCATTTTAGGCCCTTTATGGTTTTTCATACAACCCTTATTCACTGCAGCCGTCAACCTTTTTGTTTTTGGTGGCTTAGCCGGTCTTGGACCCGAAGGTGTTCCTGGTTTTTTATTTTATTTAAGTGGACCTATACTTTGGCAATATTTTCAGGATACCTTTACAAAAACTTCAGCAACTTTTGTCGAAAATCAGGCTATTTTCGGAAAAGTCTATTTCCCTAGATTAATCATGCCCTTAACCGTCTTAATTTCAGGATTGCTTAAATTTGGCGTACAACTTGGTATTCTCCTGATTGCTATTGGATATTACTTCTTTAAAACAGGTAACTTAAGTATCCAATTTGAAATTATATTTTTCCCAGTAATATTAATTATCATTATGGTATTTGCCATGGGTCTTGGCTTATTAGTATCTTCTGTATCCACCAAATACCGTGATCTTAAGTTTCTAATCGATTTTGGTGTTCCTTTATTTAAATACATCACCCCTGGAATAGCCACTACCTATGTTGTGTTTATTGATAAATTGCCATCGGCCTTAATACCTGTGGCAAAATATAATCCATTAGGTTACATCATAGATACCTTTAACTATATGTTTGTAGGTGCTGGCTCGTTTTCCTGGATGAACTTGGGCTATTCTGCAGCTGTGGCTTTGGTGCTCTTATTTCTGGGGATCGTTATTTTTAACCAAACCGAAAAGAGTTTTATGGATACGGTATAATTATAACTCTTGCTTTATTTGCTGTTTCAATTTGACTATGAAATTTTAAAAACTCCTTATGCTCAGGAAAGCGCATTATGAAGAATTATATTTCCGTAAAAAATCGATTTTAAAGGATAATGAAAAAGAAAAACTTGAATCGTAGCATTAAATAGATTAAAAAAACTATATGAAAGTAATAGACGTTCAAAACCTCTCCAAAATATACAATCTGGCACAAGTAGGCACAGGGACATTGCATCAGGATCTTAATCGCTCGATAGCTCGATTACGAGGCAAACCAGATCCCTATGCTTCCTTAGCAGAGTTGAACGACCGCTCTGTAAAGAGCAAAACCAATATAGTTTATGCGCTTAAGGACATCAATTTTTCGGTAAATAAAGGAGAAGTTTTAGGGATAATTGGAAGAAACGGCGCGGGAAAATCTACTTTATTAAAGTTACTCTCCCAAATTACTTCACCAACGACAGGACACATTAAAATGAAAGGTCGTGTAGCCTCACTTTTGGAAGTAGGCACAGGCATGCATCATGAGATGACTGCCAAAGAGAATATTTTTCTTAACGGCTCTATCATGGGTATGACACGAAAAGAAATTAACGCCAAGTTTGATGAAATTGTAGATTTTGCAGGTGTCGCCAAGTATATCGATACACCTATTAAACGCTTTAGCTCAGGCATGAAAGTCCGTTTAGGCTTTGCTGTAGCTGCCTTTCTGGAACCTGAAATCTTAATTGTAGACGAAGTTCTTGCTGTAGGCGATGCCAAATTCCAGAAAAAAGCCATTGGCAAGATGCAGGATGTATCAAGAGGTGGAGGCCGGACTGTTTTGTTCGTAAGTCATAATATGGAAAGTGTTCAGCGGTTATGTAAAAACTGCCTTTTACTTTCAAATGGCAGACTAATTGCCGAAGGATTAACAGAAAATATCATAAAGCAGTATCTTGATGATACTGATGAAGTTGAAAATATTAGTCTTTCTAACAAGTATAATAAACACCTATTTTATCCTGCGGAGATTTTGATTAATGATAGTACTGATAAAAGAAGTATCTTCAGAGACGAAGAAATCAGAATAAAGCTGAAACTGGTATCGCGTTCAACCTATAAACATGCTTTTAGAATAAGCCTCAGTGTTATAAATGAAAGTGGAATTATTGCTTTTTCAAGTTTAGAAGACAAAACATATAAAACAGGTCAAATTGTTGATAAAAAAAACTTAGAAGCTTCCTTAGTAATACCTGCAAATCTTTTAAATATTGGAAAATGGACCTTCACCCTTACAATAGATGAACCCTTTATTCAGTACCTATTTCCTAAACAGGATATTTTTAGAATTGAAGTAAAAAACAGGCCCGGCATAGATAATTACCAAAAACTGGCTGGAGTTGTTTCTCCAGAGTTAAAATGGCAAACAAATTATTAAACATGCCATTTTATAAAAAATATCGTTAGATGCTGATTAGACTAAAAAACGTTTTAAGGCTATGGTGGGCATATAGAAAATACAGTGAATTATTAAGTTTTAGAGATTACCGATTTGTTAATAAAAGAAATTCAACTTCTGGGAAGGTCAATCTACTTGGCAAAGAATTCTCATTTACCAATGGATTTTGGTTTAGACATAGTTTAAAAGAAATTTTTATCGATCAAACCTATAAGTTTAAAACCAATGAAAGCATTCCTCTCATTTTAGATTGTGGTGCGAATATTGGATTGAGTGTGTTGTACTTTAAAAAAAATTACCCCAACTGCAAAATTATAGCGTTTGAAGCTGATAAAGCTATTAGCGAAGTACTATTAAATAACATCGCAGGCAGTAACCTTAAAGACGTGAGAGTAATACAAAAGGTAGTTTGGATTAATGAGGATATTTTAAAATTTAAATCAAGCGGAGCTTTGGGAGGTAAGATAACTTCAAGACCTGAAGGAATAACTGTCCCTGCCGTAAGACTCAAGGATTTCTTGAATCAAGAAATAGCGTTTTTAAAAATTGACATTGAGGGTGCTGAATATGAAGTCATTAAAGATTGTGAAAACAAGCTCCACAATGTAAAAAACATTTTTATTGAATATCATTCGTTACCAAATGAAAAACAAGTGCTAGACGAAATATTAACAATTTTAAGCAATAATGGATTTAAATATTATATAAAAGAAGCCTGGGAAAACCAAAAATTGCCATTTATGGAAACAAAAGGACCTGTATACGATTTGCAATTGAACATTTTTGGGCAAAAGAATATGAACATAGTTTTCACCCTTTGTTCCAATAATTACCTTGCACAAGCCAAAACTTTGGGTGATTCTTTGATATTGCACAATCCAGACTATAAATTTATCATTGGTTTAGCAGATAGAAAATGTTCTGCTATCGATTATCGTTTTTTTTGCCCACATACCATTATTGAAGTGGAATCGATTGGGATTGACAACATCAATGACCTCATCGAAAAGTATAACATCGTTGAGTTCAATACAGCAGTTAAGCCATTTTATTTTGAGTATATCTTTTCTCAATATCAAGAAGCAGATTCAGTTACCTATATCGATCCAGATATCAAACTATTTTATTCATTATCTCATTTAGAAGAGCTATACAAAACCTATGACTTTGTATTGACACCTCACTTATTAATCCCTCAAACAAGTCAGATTCCGCCTAAAGAACAACTTATTCTCAATGTTGGTTCATACAATTTAGGCTTTTTAGGACTTAAAAGATCAGAACAAACAGCAAACTTTATTGAGTACTTCAAGTTCAGAATGCGAGATAAATGTTATATAGATTTTTGTAATGGTTTATTTGTAGACCAGATTTGGGCCAATCAAATACCCTCCTACTATGAAAAGGTGTATATATGGAAACATTTTGGGTGTAATGTAGGCTACTGGAATTTTTCAGAGCGTGAACTGTTAAAACAAGATGGTAATTATTTTGTAAATAAAAACTATCGTTTAATCTTTTTTCATGTGAGCAACTATGACCCTACAAGGCCTCATATCCTTTGTAAATGGTTAAATTATTCATTTGATGAGCGAAAAGATTTAAAAGAACTATATGATGAATACGGAAGCGAACTGCTTAAAAACAAATTTGAAAGTTTCTCAAAAATAAAGCCCGCTTTTGAGTTTAAACGAAGTCATCCTCATCTTCATAAATCATTCTCAATGTGGAATCGAATTGGGTCTAAGCTATTAACATTAAACAATCGCATTATTCATAAAACATTCAATATTTGATAGGTTATTTGATTAAGTGTCAAGCAGGCAAATAAATTGAAAATATGAAAATTATAAACATGATCATTGAAAGCTAAAATATACTTGTTTAGCGTTATAACTTCTTCTGTAGGTGCAGCTATTTTTCATTTAGAAAAAAAATACCACACACTAAAACTTCATGACTTATCCTAAAATTTCAATTATTACACCTTCTTTTAACCAAGGTCAATATTTGGAACAAACCATCCTTTCTGTTATTGGACAACTGTATCCAAATTTAGAATATATCATTATGGATGGTGGAAGTACGGATAACTCTGTAGAAATTATAAAAAAATATGAAAAACACATCACATATTGGGTAAGTGAGAAAGATAATGGTCAAGCTGCCGCCATAAATAGAGGATTTGAGATGGCAACAGGTGATATTTTAGCTTGGCTTAATAGTGATGATTATTATTTACCTGGAACCTTGGATTACATATCAAAAACAGTCAATATCAAAAAACCTCATTTAGTTTTTGGGAATGTATTTCACTACACGATGGAGTCTGAAAGAACATTCGGCTCAAATGTTTTAGACCATAGTAAGACCAAGAAACTTACCCTAAATGATTATATCATTCAGCCAGGAACTTTTTGGTCAAAACAACTTTTAGAAAAAAATAGTTTATTAAATGATAAGCTTCATTATGCCTTCGACTGGGACTGGTTTTTAAGAGCTCAAAACATCGGTGCAGAATTTTCACCTCTTAATAGGTATCTGGCTGTGTATAGGATACATGACAACCACAAATCAGGTACCGGTGGTGAAACTAGAATCAAAGAGATCATAAATATAATAAGCCATTACAACAACAAAGAATACTTGGATGTAGCAAATTATCTAAATGAACATCAAGAAAGAATTAAAAGGCTTAATAAGTTCATTGCGAAATATAAACTGCAGAGACTTAAAGACTATCTGCTAAAGATCAAATTTCCTTATGCCTATAAACATAATAATATACCAATGCATGAAGTGAAGCAAATTGCTGAGATGCTCGGTCTTTTATATTAATGGTATTAAGGCTTTTGTGAATTCGTATATTTTAAGGAAACTAGTTAAGGTATAATTATAAAGTACAACTGCAAATCCATCCATTTATTTATAGTGCTTTGTTTAAACAGAAAACCAATTACTTTCAATAAAATTGAAAAATGAACCACATTAAAAACTGCTTAAAAAAATTCGTTATGTCGTAAGTGGTCAAAAACCTGTTTTATTTGACCATTTACCAAAGTGCGGAGGTACAACAGTTAGTGGATTTCTCCAATCGGCTTATCCGTATGATACTATATTTAGGATAAGTAGAACATTTTCTCTGGAATCGATTAATGATTTTAAAAAATTATCTCTTAAAGAAAGAAAAAAGATAAAACTCATATACGGTCATGTAGCTGACGAAATAATTGATTGGGCAAATCCGAATTCGATTTGTACTACAGTAGTTAGGCATCCTGTGGACAGAATGGTCTCTCATTATTATTACGTGAAACGCAACACAAAACATTATTTACACGACAGGATAATAAATGAGAATATTCAACTTCAAGATTATTGCCACCTAAATTTAAGTCACGAATTAGAAAATTGGTATGTTTTACATTTTTCCAAACTCAGTAAAATTGATATTCTCAAAAATCCCGATAAGGCTGTAGATTTGGCTTATGATTATATTAAAAAAACGTATCATATAGTTGGTTTTCAAAATGATATTCCATCGTTCATAAAGGAGCTCAAGAAAACAGCAAATATCAGGCTTAGATATGTTAACCATTACAAGAACAAAACTGATAATAGAAAAAGAGTGACTGAAATTGACGAAAACACCGTAAATAGAATCATTGAAAAAAATAAATTAGACCTTAAACTGTATAATAAATTGTTAGCAGATCGACAGTTCTGACATGACGACTTTTTAATTATTCATTACCAAATTTTCAATAAACCAATAAATGAACAAATCTATCATTATCAGTTTTTATATTAATTCAGGCTTATTGACCTGAAATAATATTACGACGACTTATAGCATAAAAAATGAAAGTTATAGAAGTTCAGAACTTGTCTAAAATTTACGACCTGGGACAGGTAGGCACAGGCACCTTGTCCAAAGACCTAAACCGTTCCATAGCTCGATTAATGGGCAAACCTGACCCCTATGCTACTCTGGCAGAACTTAACGACCGTTCAATAAAGAGTAAGACCAACATGGTCTACGCCCTTAAGGACATCGACTTTTCAGTAAACCAAGGTGAAGTCTTGGGCATTATAGGCAAAAACGGTGCAGGAAAATCTACTCTCCTAAAACTTTTATCACAAATCACCTCACCGACAACCGGCAGTATTAAAATGAAAGGCCGTGTAGCATCGCTACTAGAAGTAGGTACAGGTATGCATCCCGAGATGACGGCTAAAGAAAATATTTTTCTTAACGGTTCCATCATGGGAATGACTCGGAAAGAAGTAAAAGCCAAATTTGATGAAATTATAGACTTTGCCGGTGTGGGTAAATATGTCGACACACCCATTAAGCGCTTTAGTTCGGGTATGAAGGTGCGTTTGGGCTTCGCCGTAGCAGCCTTCTTAGAGCCTGAAATCCTAATCGTAGACGAAGTCCTAGCTGTTGGCGATGCGCAATTCCAGAAAAAGGCGATTGGAAAGATGCAGGACGTGTCAAAAGGTGGAGGCCGAACGGTATTGTTTGTAAGTCACAATATGGCAAGTATAGAAAATTTATGTACAAGATGTCTAATATTAAATAATGGAAATATTTCATTTCAAGGAGGTACTAAAAGTGCTATTACACACTATTTAAAGAAAGAAAATGATGATATATCTTCTGACTTACTAAAAATTAAAGACAGAAGTGGTACAGGTGAAGTGTTATTCAAAAAATTCTATTTGGAAAATGAATCTGATGAAGAATTGGAAACACTAACCAACAAAAATGGAGGTGTTCTATGTTTCAAATTAGAATGTAAACAAAATAATATTGAAAACGTAGAAGTTGGATTTTCGATACATGATGAACAAGATGTTATGCTAACTCATGTAAAAACCTCCTATCAGTCCTTTAATATTGCCAAAATGAATAAAGGAGAATATACATTAAAGTATAAGATTAAGCCTTTGCCTCTACATGAAGGAACATATTTAATTCGTGGCCGCATCAGCAGCAAAGACTGTGAATTTGATTGGCCAAAAAAACCTTTGGCCAGGATAAATGTAATTCATGGCGATTATTTTGGCACAGGAACGTACAAAGTTATTTCAAACTCCAAATTTCTTATCAAAGGGGAATGGCAATTCGACTGCACAGCAGATTAAATGCAATTAAAAGCACATAAAACTGGGCTAAATACTGCTTTAGTAAAAATATGTCCATTCAACAATTTGCAATAAAATAGCTAATGCGTCGGATAAAAAAACAATGAAGAGTTTTATCATGGATATCATACCTTTAAAATGCATAACATAATTAAGATATTCTATGCCTAAGGTGAAGCACTATACAGAGAAAATTTTAAAGAAGACTACCAATTTTATTCTTGGCAAAAGAAAAATATTTGTCATTTCTTTTCAAAGAACAGGAACTACATCGACAGGTCAATTCTTTAAAGATCATGGATTTAGTGTTGCCAATTGGTCTGTAGGCCAAGACAGTGATTGGACTAGAATGTGGTTAAGAGGTCAATTATCAGATATAATTAATTCTAAGGAGTTTAGGGAACGCGAAGTATTTGAAGACGATCCATGGTGGTTAAATGACTTTTATAAATATTTATTTCATGAACTCCCACATAGTCATTTCATTTTACTAGAAAGAGACTCTGATGCATGGTTCAACTCTATGTTATCTCATTCTAATGGAAAAACATTTATGA
>JAUIFC010000124.1 GCA_030429455.1 Bacteroidia bacterium
ATCATTTACGGAAACTATTCAGCGAGTTATGACAACTCAAACAATTTTGATAAGGAATTGGCATACAGTCTAAAAGCGATTGAGCTGAACAAAGGGGATGATTACGAACTAAGTTTTTTATACTATAACCACTCTGTTATTTATGAAGATGCAGGATTCCATAGAGAAGCAATTGATTATCTCAAATTGTCTAGAAATATGGCAGAACGTTCAGGGGAAATTCGTGTTGAAGCTTATGCGACGATGAATTTAGCCTATGATGCTATGGATGAGAAAATGGATTACGATGAGGCAGGAGAATATTTAATTAGAGTAGGTGAGATTTGTGATGAAACAAATTCACTAGAAATTTGTCATTATTATTACATGACTTTAGGCCGCCTTGAAACCTTACAAGGTGAATATGATAAAGCAGAAGAATCTCTTCAAAAATCCATTGAAATAGCCGAAGAAAGAAAATTAGATTCCAAACTAAAAGAAAGCTATTTAATGCTAGCAAATCTCGAGTTCGAAAGAGGAAATTACGCCAAGGCTCAAGAAATTTTTAATACCAAAAATGTAGATTCTTTTGAAGTGATAGGACTTTGGTATGCAAATTTAATGTATAGAAAAAGAGCCAATTTGGAATCTAAATTAGGTAACTTTAAAAGATCTAATGAGCTATTAAATGCATATATAACTTACGCCGATTCTATTCATAAATCAGAAAACAGACTCTTATTAACCAATGCGGATAGAAGGTATAAAGTCGAGAAGAAAAACAAAGAAATCGCGACACAGCAGTTGGCACTTAACCAACAGCAAGCCGAAATTCAAAAAAAGAAAAAACAAACCAATTATATGACAGGAATAATAGTATTTCTGGTTCTTCTTTCTATTCTTATCTATTTTACTTTCAAACAACGCCAAAAGCGCAAATCTCAGGAGTTGATTACGCTTAAAAAAGAAATTCAGGTCAAGTCTTTAGAGTCCTTAATTGAAGGTGAAGAAAAGGAACGCATGCGAGTTGCTCAAGAATTGCACGACAGTGTAAATGCAGATTTGGCTTCTGTAAAATACAAACTGAATAGCATGCTAGAACAAAATATGAAAGTGGTTGAAGAAGCTGTAAAAATGATTGATAAGTCTTGCGAACAAGTTCGAGCAATCTCTCATAATTTGGTACCTCCATCTTTAAAAGACTTCAGCCTTTTAGAAGCTTTAAATGATTATTGTAGCACAAAGAACAGCCTTACGGCTATAGATATTACTTTCAATGTTATGGGGCAGCCGCTAGATCTAAATGAGAAACAACAACTCAATGTTTACAGAATTATCCAGGAATTGGTGAACAATGCTCTAAAACATGCTGAGGCCAATTCCATATTAGTACAATTGAGCTTTTCTGGAGACATTCTTCACATTACTGTCGAAGATGATGGAAAAGGCTTCGATGTTGATAGCAACTATAGCGGCATTGGCTTAAAGAATGTAAAATCTAGAGTAGACTATTTAGAAGGAACAATTGATGTGTCTTCAGATAAAAATGGGTCGACCTTCGAAATTGAGATAAAAACAATTTAACCATGGAACTAATCAAAATTATTATTACAGATGATCATCCCATGGTATTACAAGGTTTAAAATCCATGCTAGAATCTTTGCCTAAATATAAAGTTGTAGGTCTATACAGTTCTGGAAATGATTTATTGGAACATTATGAAAACAACAAGCCTCATGTGATTCTTTTAGATATAAATCTACCAGATATCAATGGAATGGAGATTTGCAAGCGCATCAAAAGGCATAAAGATTATTGCCATCTCTAACCATGACGAAATTTCCTTTGTGCGTCGTATGATGAAAAATGGAGCTGATGGCTATTTACTCAAGAACACGGACATTTCTATTTTGAAAAAAGCCATTGATGCCGTTCTTAACGGAACGATTTATATTCAACAGGAGCTAGAGCAAAAAATGTTGTTTAAGCCTGTGAATAAAGGAACGTCAAATATTCTTAATATCAAATTAACGCGAAGAGAGAAAGAAGTTTTACAAGCTATCGCAAACGAAAAAACAACCGACGAAATCTCTAAGAGTCTATTTATAAGTACCAAAACAGTTGAAACCCATCGTTCTAACCTCATGCTGAAATTCGGAACTAAAAACAGTGTAGGTTTAGTCAAACTGGCGATTGAAAACGGGTTTCTCTAAGTCTATTAAATGTCTTGTCTTTATAAATAGTTATTTGAGAACAGTCACTTTTTTATTTAAAATTTAAAACTCGAAGTTGTTAGAAACAAACTTCGAGTTTTATAGTCCTTACTAATATCAGGTTTTATTCCATTTATCTAACTATTATTCTCAATGTTTTTGAAATGGATTTTTTGTCTTTGATTTGAATAAAATAAATACCACTAGACAATCCATCTCTTTTCAACTTGTAGGATGATCCTTGGATATTAGATTCGGTTTTGATTAATTTTCCTTTCAAATCGTATACATTTATGGTTGCGTCTTCAAGCTGATGCCTAAAACTAATTGTTGCTGATTGGTAAAAAGGATTTGGATAGATTTTCACCTCGTTTACTATGAGATTTTCCGTGGATAATGTGCAATTCCCATCTTCGCCACCATCGGTAATATTCCATCCCTTGACTTCCCATGCATCTCTTGACGCTTGATCGCAATATTGACTATTCCCACCATGAAAATTAGCGACTGTGGATGGCGTAGACTGAGACCATGAAAACAGAATAGAATCGTAATTAGAGGTGGAAAGCGTGACGTCTCTAAACATATTATTCATCATCATTGCACTGCTTACATCCCAATTTCCAAGGTCTTGATCAAATGAGATTGCGTTTCTGAATAGGTTGTTAAAAAAGAGAACATTACTTACATTCCATGAACTTATATCTTGATTAAAGGATGTCGCTCCATGAAATACAGATTCCATTAAAGTTACATTTCCGACATCCCAGGAATCAATATCTTGATTAAAAACAGTATTACCAAAAAACATAGAGTTCATACTAGTCACATTGCTCATGTCAAGTTCAATAGGCTGATTAAAATTGTTCTCATAGAACATACTTGTTGTGTTCGTTAGACTTCCTGTTTTATTACCCCATAGTAAGGCATTTCCGCCATTGTTATAATTATCTGCTCTAAAAAACATATTGATCATTGAGGTAACACTGCTTACGTCCCATGCCGAAATGTCCTGATCAAAACTATCGGCGTTCCAGAATAAATCTCTCATATTCGTTACATTACTTACATTCCAAATAATGGGCTGATTGAAACTAGTTGCTAACGAAAACATGCCTTCCATATCTGTTATGTTTTGAGAGTTATCACCCCATTGTAAAGGAAAACCACCATTATCATAGTCATAGGCTTCTTTAAACATCCAGTAGGTCGTGGTTACATTGCTCACATCCCAATTACTTAAATTTTGATTGAAATCCCAAGCACCGGTAAACATTTTGTCCATTGTAGTCACATTACTCACATCCCAGTTATCCAAGGATTGATTAAAAACATGCGTATTACCAAACATAGAGGTCATGGATATTGCACTAGATACATCCCAATCGTTTAAAGGTTGATTAAAACTCCAGCATTTGTGAAAGGTTTGCGTAAAGTCCGTTACATTACCAGTTTTGTTACCCCAAGAAAGTGGAACACCATTATTGTTGAAATTTGTAGCCTCAGAGAACATGGCATTCATATTTGTAACATTGCTGACGTCCCAATTGCTTAAATCCTGATTAAAGTTCCCAGCTTTTCTAAACATCCTTCTCATATTAGTAATTGTACTTACATCCCAATTGCTCAAATTCCCATCATTATCCAAAGAAACACATTGGTTAAACATTCCTGATGTGTTTGTGACTTGAGAAAGATCAGGGATATTTGCCGTTTCGCTAATGGTCAGGTTTGAACAACCAGAGAAAGCATTTTGCATACTTGTCCATTGAATATCACCCCAATTTTCTACACTTTGAATTTTGTTCTTATAGGGTAAGGCTTCGGGGATAGAGAAATCTATTCTTGGAAACGCGCCTTCTATTTTAATGGGATAAGTTCCAGCATCTGTATACGTATGAGAGGCACTAATTGTCATATTTTCATCTTCACTTTTGTCTCCCCAATAGACTTTATAGTTATAAGTTTCAGTATCAACAATGGGGATATTAATGGTTTCATTGGCATTAACAGTCCACATCATTACAAATTTTGTTGCATCGCACACAGAGTATGTTTCTCTTCCTCCATTGTTATTAAATTCAAAAGACCATCCATAATCTGTTAAATCTGAAATGGCGTAACCTCCTGGATCACAATATCTACTATTTCCACTGTGAAGGATAACATTTTGTGGAGCATTATTAGTTTCGATATAATTAACCCAGCCAGTTAGCGTATTTTCAAAATTAGTCAGACTTAATTCTCCGCCTTCAAACATGCCTTCCATTGAGCCTTGTCCCGGTACGCTACCAAGACTGCCGATATTCCAAGAGCCAAGGTCCTGATCAAAACTGGTAGCATAAAAAAACATAAACGTCATGGTGTTTACATTTTGGGTATTCCATAACAGAGGTTGGTTTCCATTATTGAAAACACTTGCACCAACAAACATTCTGTCCATCCTAATGACGTTACTTACATTCCAACTGCTTATATCTTGATTAAACGCAGAGTTGAAACTTAACACGCTATCATCAGGAAGTCCAGCGGCAAACATGTATCTCATGTCTTGAACATTCACAGTTCCATTTCCCCAAGTCATGGGATTGTTCCCGTTATTAAAAGCTTCTGCTTTATAAAACATGAAAGACATGTCTACAACATTGGATGGATTCCAATTACCTAAGTCTTGGTCAAAGTTCTGAGCTTCGCGAAACATGCCGTGCATGTCTGTGACATTACTTACATCCCAATTTCCTAAGTTTCCATTGGTGTCAATAGAGCTTTCTCTAAACATTTCTTTCATACTTATAGGATTTGGGATGAAGGGAACACCAGCATCGTTTTCAATACTTAGATTTTGACACTTGTAAAATGCACCTTCCATATTTTGCCAGGTGACATTTCCCCATTTAATTATTCTTCTAAACGTACTTCTCCAATAACTAGTCGTATTCTCGAAACGTAGACCAGGAAAATTTGGCCCCGAAATTCTTATGGTTTTTAAACCCGGTGAATTGAAAAAGAAATAGAAACTGTCTGAATTAGTTCCAATATTTTCACTATTTCCGGCAGTAACAACACCATTAATCATTTCATATTGAACCCAAGTTCCATTGTTATTCCATTCCACAGAAAAATTATAATCCGTAACACCTTGCCATAAAACTGGTAAGGAAAATGGAAGTGGATTACCAGTTGTTGGATCTGTTAAGAGGTCGGCGTTAACTTCAAAAACAAAATACTGAGTGTTAGTGTTGGCCTTTATATTATTTATAAAAAACAGAAATAAATAAAAAATTAGTATTGGTTTTTTCATGACTTAATAGTTTTGATAGACCAGACAAAGCTAAATTCTATATAGTCAAAAAACTTCAGGGGTTTTACTGAACTATAAAATTCAGGGAATACCCCTAGTTTTAGAGTGTTGATAAATGATTTTTTGAAAAACAAGCTTACTTCTGTTAATCACAATTGAATTTTGCGGTCAACTTTCTTATTTTTGCACTTTTACAAATTCAATGATAGATAAACTCAACATGCTCAAGCAGCGCTTCGATGAAGTAAGCGACCTAATTATTCAACCAGACATTATTTCAGACAGAGAAAAATATGCCTCTTTGACTAAGGAATATAAAGACCTAAAAGAAATAAATGACGAACGCTTGAAATACATCGAGTTAAAAAATAACATTGAGGAAGCGAAAGAAATTTTAGCCGATGGCGATGATGAAGAAATGGTGGAGATGGCCAAGATGCAGTTGGAGGAATCGGAGTCTTCTATAGGACAACTTGAGGAGAAAATCAGGTTTATGCTTATACCTAAAGATCCTGAAGACGATAAAAATGCTGTTGTCGAAGTGAGAGCTGGAACTGGTGGAGACGAAGCAAGTATTTTTGCAGGTGATATTTTTAGAATGTTGAATAAGTACTGCGAATCGAAAGGCTGGAGCGTGAGTACTGTAGATTATAGCGAGGGAACCAATGGAGGTTTTAAAGAGATCCAATTTGAAGTCTCTGGTTCTAGTGTTTATGGGACTTTAAAATATGAAGCTGGTGTACATCGTGTGCAAAGAGTGCCGCAAACAGAAACACAAGGACGTGTTCACACTAGTGCAGCGACCGTAATGGTTTTTCCAGAAGCAGAGGAATTTGATGTTCAAATAGACCCAAAAGACGTAAGGATAGATTATTTCTGTTCTTCTGGTCCTGGTGGACAATCTGTAAACACAACCTATTCGGCAGTACGACTAACACACTTGCCAACAGGAATTGTTGCGCAATGTCAAGATCAGAAATCTCAGCATAAAAATAAGGAAAAAGCTTTTCGCGTCTTGCGCTCAAGATTATATGATTTAGAATTGGAAAAGAAGCTGGCTGAAGATGCAGAGAAAAGAGGTAGCATGGTAACAAGCGGCGACAGAAGTGCTAAAATTCGCACCTACAATTATCCACAAGGCAGAGTTACAGACCACCGTATCAATTTGACATTGTATGATTTGGATAACATCATAAACGGTGATATCCAACGAATTATTGACGAATTGAAGTTGGTTGATAATACAGAGAAATTGGCCAGAATGGGAGAGTCTTTTTAATATATTTTTTAGCATAATGTCATGCTGAGCCCAGTCGAAGCTTACTAATATTACACTAATAATTACTGAATGACTACCCAATTCCTTGTAAATCAAATCCAAAAAAAGAAAAGTTTTTTGTGTGTTGGATTAGATACTGATGTGGCAAAACTGCCTGCACATCTTCAAAACCATCCTGATGCTATTTTCGAATTCAACAAACAAATCATCGATCATACGGCTGAATATGCGGTGGCGTTTAAACCGAATATTGCCTTTTATGAAGCTCAAGGCATCAAAGGTTGGGAAGCACTAAAGAAAACAATCGACTACATCAACACTAATTACCCAGAAGTGTTCACCATTGCCGATGCCAAAAGAGGTGACATTGGAAATACATCTAAAATGTATGCCCAAGCTTTTTTTGAAGACTTGAATTTTGATTCGATTACGGTAGCTCCTTATATGGGAAAAGATTCAGTTGAACCCTTTTTGTCCTACCAGGATAAACATACAATTCTTTTGGCTTTAACATCCAATCAGGGAGCATTTGATTTTCAAACTAAACAGGTTGAAGGTCATCAGGAATTGTACAAACAGGTCTTAGAAACCTCAAAGACTTGGGAGAACTCAGCTAATTTGATGTATGTTGTTGGCGCAACTAAAGCAGAGTATTTGGCAGAAATCCGAAAAATAGTACCAAATTCTTTTCTTTTGGTGCCAGGTGTAGGTGCTCAAGGTGGTAGTTTAGAGGAAGTTTGCAGGTATGGGTTAACTGAAGAAAATTATGGATTGCTCATCAATTCTTCAAGGGGTATTATTTACGCTTCTTCAGGAAAAGATTTTGCTGAGGTTGCTGGAAATAGAGCCAAAGACTTGCAACTTCAAATGTCAAAGTATTTCTAGCGGCTACTCTTTTTTGCTAGTTGAATGTCTTATGTATTTTTCAATAATTACGGCGGTAATAATTACCATATAGAATTGTCCCGTTAGACCAACTAAAATCACTGCTTTTTGAGCAATTGGGATCACAGGAACTATCTCTCCATAACCAATGGTTAATAAAGTGATGTAGGCAAAATAGAGCATACTGTCGGATTTAGATTCGAAAAACGCACCATCTGAATTTAGACCACTAAAGGCACCTGGATAGATAAGCTCAATGGTCATGAATAGGAAAAATGCCAAAAAACCTAGTGAAATGTAACCACTTATCAATCCCATGATTACATTTTTGTTTACAGTTTTAGCTTTCCATACTTGTTTGACAATATTCCAAGCGACAACTATATAAAAGATAAAATAAACTAAAAATCTATACAAGGCATTTTTTGAAATAGGAATTTTTAAGGCAATATCGAAACCAAATATGATTAAGCCAGTAAGAAATAAACCTACAATAAGCCAAATCATTTTCTTTTGTTTGGAAATCAGTAAAATTCCAGCAGCCATACTACATAAATAGATAAGCGGATGTAATACATTTTCAAAAAACTGATTAGGAAACAATAGCGAACCAAATAAAAGAAACAATTGAGCGGCTAAGAAAATTTCAAATCGTTTGTTGTAAAGCTTATTAATCATCATAAATAATGGTATAGATTTGTACTTCTTTCTGTTTTCCTTTTAACAAGACACTTCCTAAATATTTTGATGTCGAATTTATTTTTTGTTGTAAATCTTTTAGCAATGTTTTAGAGATTAATAGCGAAACTCCATATGTGTTACATTCAGTCTGAATTCGAGCTGAGGTATTTATTACATCGCCATGATAGGCTAATTCTTTTTTTACAAATCCAACTTCTGTGGCAATAAGAGTTCCTCCATGTAGACCTGCTTTAAATTTTGGAAAAACCCCATATTTGTTTAAATAATGCTCTTTTCTAGAAAGTAGTTGCTCTTCAAATGCAAAAAAAACCTCTAAGCAGTTATTGTTTTTTATTCCTTTTTTATAAGGCCAATTTAATACGACTTCATCTCCGACATACTGATAAATTTCTGCGTCGTAAGCCAAAACCACTTCATTTAAATCGTAAAAAGCCTCTTGAATAAAGCTGCTGTATTTACGGTGCTTTAATCGTTCTGCTATCGATGTAGAGTCTTTTAAATCTATAAACATAAAAATGCGGTCTTCTTCTTTTGGATTTTTATATTTTCCAAAAAGCATTTTGATGAATTGTCCTGAACCAAAACGTTCTAAAGCTATTTTGATAATAGAATAAATCAATGCACAGATAACAATGTAGAACATCGTAGACCAAAACCGTTTATCTGAAAGCCACCATCCGGGATAGATGTCAATATTTAAATGAAATCTATCTGAAAAATAATTAAGTATTGTCGTAATAACAAATACTGTAATCGATAGATGAAAAATGGCATTAAGCAATAATGAAAGTCCTAAGCTTATCCTTTTGCTTATGTAAATTTCAAAAAAATAATCGAATAGACCGTATAAAATGCCAAAGCCAAGTCCAATAACCAATGCTATTAGGACTAATACAGAAAAAGAATTGTCATAAGGGTTTTGTAAAGTATTTCTAAAAACTTCTATCTTTTCTAGTCCATAAAACCTGATAAAGACATACGACCAAATTGCAAATGTCCAAAACAAAACAGATTGTCGTAATCGCTTAAAAAGTTGATTTGGAATTTTGGTCTTCATGCATTGCAATTATTCTTCTAGCAATTCATTATTAAACTTGTAGTTCTTATAATTTACTTTAAATAGGACGCTATACATAGAAGGTATAAATAACAAAGTAATTACAGTTCCAAACAGTAATCCTACCATGATCCCTATCGCCATGCCTTCCCACATTTCACCTCCTGAAATGTACAAAGGAATAAGACCAAGAACCGTGGTGAATGTAGCCAATAATATTGGTCTAAAGCGTTGTAAGCATGCTGCAATTACAGCGTCGTGCTCGGTTCGGCCTAAATCATTTTGTTCAATTTCCATTCTGTCTATTAGTACAATGGCATTGTTTATGACTATTCCCGCTAAGGAAATTAAGCCTAAAAATGGCATAAAGCCAAAGGCTTCATTAAAAACTAATAGTCCAATCACAACACCAATAATTCCTAATGGAATAGTAAGTACCACCATGGTCATTTTTCGAAAAGAGTTAAATTGAATAACCAATAACAGAACAATAATAAATGCTGAAATAGGAAGATAAGCAATTACCGAACCCATATTTTCTGCTGTTTGTTCTGCATCTCCACCAAATTTATACTCATAACCTTGAGGCCAAGTTTGTTTTTGTTCTTCTAACCATGGCGTTATTTCATTGGTAACATAAGAAGCATTTCCATCTTCCCTGAGTTCAGAAGATACGTTTATAGTCCTTATGATATCAAAACGTCGTATTTTGGAGTATTGCCATTCAGGCACGATCGAAGCTACTTGCAATAATGGAACACTCCTACCTGTAGATTGCGAGTAAATATTTAGTGTTTCTAAGGAGGCTAAAGACTGTTGTTGGTCTTTGTCGCTTCGCATTACAATAGGTATAGATTTGTCTTCCTCGCGATATTCACCTGTTTGCGAGCCATCTAAAACAGTTCTTAGAGATACTGCAATATCTTGACTAGTAACGCCAGCAGTTTGTGCTCTGTTTTGGTCTATTTCAATTAAGAATTTTTTACTTTTTGGACCCCAATCGTCTTTTACATTTTTTGTTCCAGATATCTTGGACAACTGTTGTTTTACGGCTATAGCTATTTTGGCCAGCTCATCTGGGCTTTTGCCAGAAATCTTTATTTCAATAGGTGTTCCGCCACCACCAGAACCTAAAGCACTCACTTTGATATCGGCATTAGGAAAGCTGTTATAGGTAAAATTGTCAATCTTGGCAATAAGCGATTTGTTTTCGTTAAATGATGATGTATTCACCAAAATATGTGCATAGTTCGAGTTGGGTTCATCAGGCGAATAACCTAAGTCGTACGATTCAGGCCCTTCACCAACGTAAGAAGACCAATCTAAAACACCTGTTGCTCTTTTCTCATTTACTTGTAAAGAATCTGACATATATTGTTCAATGTCTTTAACGAGCTCTGCAGTAGTTTCAATTTTGTTTCCTTCAGGCAGATTAATATCTATTGTAATTAAATTTCGATCACTGTCTGGAAAGAAAACAAAAGGTATTTTGGTGAAACCGTAAAGTGATAATATAAACACGGCAACTATGCCGATAATTACTTTCCACTTATGGCTTAAAGCGACGAGAATGAGGTCCTTGTAATAGACTTTTAGTTTATTAATTATGTTGTCGATAAAGCTTGGTTTTCTTTCCTCTTTAGGTTTTACTTTAATAAATAAATAACAGAACAAGCTGATTACCGAAAGCGCAATTAACCAAGAGGATAGCAAGGCAATACTAATTACAACAAAGATAGGCCCGACAATATCTCCCATGGTTGTCGGAGACAAGTAGAATGCTAAAAATGCAGCCGAAGTCGTTAAAGTTGAAATAAGTAATGGCATCCATAATTCCGAGAAGGCTTCTATTGCCGCTGTTTTGCGTTCAATGCCTTGTTCCATTTTTACCATAATGGTTTCTGCAACTACTATGGCATTGTCGACAAGCATACCTAATGCCATGATTAATGCTGCTAGCGTCACTTGGTTTAAGCCCATTTTTATGACACCCATAAGCATTAACGTCATGATCATCACAATTGGAATTAAGCTGGCAATTACAAATCCTGTTCGAATGCCTAAGAAAATCAGCATGACGAGCAATACAATAACGATGGATTGTATGAGATTGACCACAAAGTCACTTACTTTAACATCGATATAAGTATCAAGAGAAGAAACTCTTTTTAATTCCAATCCTACCGGCAGTCGTTCTCTCCATTTATTTAGGACAAGATCTACTGATTCGCCTAAAGCTATGATGTTCGCA
>JAUIFC010000125.1 GCA_030429455.1 Bacteroidia bacterium
CAGGTACCTGACTTGGAAACTCGAATTGCGATTCTGGAATCAAAAATGAATCGGGAAGGAGTAGAGATCTCATCGGATGTAATTGAGTTTATCTGTTTCAACATCCAGAATAATATTCGTGAACTAGAAGGCGTATTGGTGTCTTTGATTGCTCAATCTTCATTGAATCGTCGGGAGATCGATATTGATCTGGCGAAAGAGGTAGTGAAGAATTTTGTAACGGAGATCAATAAAGAAATTACGGTAGAATTTATTCAGAAGTTAGTTGCAGATCACTTTGATATTATTCCAGAGAAATTGCAGGGTAAGACGAGAAAGCGTTCGATTGTAATTGCGAGGCAGTTGTCTATGTATTTGGCTAAAAATCTGACAGACAAGTCTTTAAAGGCAATAGGGGAGACGTTTGGTGGCCGTGATCATAGTACCGTTATTTATTCTTGTAAAACCGTTCAGGACTTGATGGAGACTGATGCGATTTTCAAGGATACGGTGACAGATTTGGAAAAAAAGATCAAGCTTAGCTTGAACGACAAATAAATTTTTGAATAGAAAGGGAACTAAATGAAGGGGTTATGCATTTATAGAGCTGAACGGCGAAAAAATAACCCTAAAAGATTTGGAAAAGCAGTTCCCCTTCTATATTTTTGCAATCGCTTTGAAAGAAAGCAATAACCGATAAACGAATCGGTAAAGTAAACTCAGTTTATTTGGTGACGTGGGTGAGTCCCGTTTTTTAACAAAAAAACTAGATTGCACCGACGTACTCAAGCGAATAATAAAATGTTAATTATTAGTAATAAAGATTACTAAGTATAATATAAATTAGTTTGGTGACGTGGGTGAGTGGCTGAAACCACCGGTTTGCTAAACCGACGTACTCTTAACAGGGTACCGCGGGTTCGAATCCCGCCGTCACCGCAAATAAAATAAGAGTGTAAAACACTTTTATTTTATTCGGCAAAAGATGCAAAAGCAGAAAAAAATTAAAAAAAGTTTAAAAATTTTTGAAAGTTTCAAATCTGCTCTTATCTTCGCCGCGCGTTAGAAATACAACGCAAATTTTCGGGGCGTAGCGCAGTCCGGTTAGCGCACCTGCTTTGGGAGCAGGGGGCCGCAGGTTCGAATCCTGCCGCCCCGACATCAAGAATCAAGGAGTTACAAATCATTTTGTAGCTCCTTTTTTTATGGCCTGTCATACATTTTGTCACACAAAGGTATAGTGTGGAATAATAGGTAAAGGAAAATAATTTGTATTTATGAACTATTCCTCCAATATGGCAGGAAGATTCAGGATCATAATTTAAAGGTTTAATACTTGCCATTATCTTTCTTTTAAATAACAACACCCGATCTACGATCTAGCATTCACCGACTGTTACGTGTGCTTCATCTCTTTTGAACGCGATTTCGCATAATTGCTTTATACTTCCAATAAATGTGCCGTTCTGCCGCCCGATGGGAAAGTGATCAAACTATCTAGCTACTACGTTTGGTGTTTAGTTTTTGGCATAATTTTATAGTACAATTTACCTATGATGCATTAGGGAGAAAGTTGAGCCCAGCAGGTACAAAAGACTATGCGTTTGGGGTAGAATACCAAGACCAACAAATTGAGGCGATTTATGAAAGTGGAGGCGAAGGTAGAGTAGTGCCAAACGATCAACTATCACCCAATAGTGGTTATAGAGCGGAGTATTGGCATCAAGACCATTTGGGTAATACGAGATTGACATTCTCAGATTACAATCATAATTTGATAGTAGATTATCAGGATGATCCTAACACAGTGGAGGATGAGTCAGAAATAACTAGTGAAAATCATTATTATCCCTTCGGCCTGAATCAAATCGGCGATTGGTATGCGACTACTAACCCTGAAAATAAGTATCAGTATAATGGAATTGAACTTAACTCTGATTTAGGGATGAACTGGAATTTTGCTGCTTTTCGAACCTATGATCCAGCTATAGGAAGGTGGGGGCAAATAGACCCCGAAATTAAGTATCATGAATCACTATATGCTTGGAATACAAATAATCCAATTTTATACAATGATCCTCTAGGAAGGGACTCTACTCAAAGGGCAAATGCGATAAAGAAAGCACAAGAGTATCTCGATCAAAATCCAGGTAACTCGTATGTTTGGGGTGGTAAAGGGAATCCTGGTGAGGGAGTTGATTGTTCTGGTTTAGTTTCAAAGTGTGTTGTTGCAGGAGGTGAAAATGACCCTAATACAGGTAACTCTAATGGTGTTAAAAATATAGCAGATAATACAACAGAAGTAGAAGAAGGTGATTTACAAGAAGGTAATTTGGTGATACTTGATAATGGTAGTAACGATCATGGTCATATAGGAATAATTACTGAAATAGTCCTTGATGGAAACGGAGATATAAAAACTCTGAGAATGGTTGATTCCGGTGGTACAGAAGGGCCAAGAGAATCAACATTGGTTGACGATGGGGATAAAAAATATTGGGGGAAGAGGATTACTAGTTATAGAAAATGGGATACTAAACCTGATAAAGTTAATAGTAGCACTTCTAAAACTTCTTCGAAAAAATCTAGTAGACGTCGATCTAGGTCAAGTCGTAAGTCGTCATCTAGTAAAGATCGCGGAAATCAATTAAGTAAATATTTTATGAAACACATATTTGGCATAGATTATGATTAAAATAAAATTTCTAAAGATTTTAGCCCTTCTAGTATTCTTATCATTATTGGGAAAAAGTTGTGGTAGAGTATCAAGCGAAGGGCAATTTCAAGCAGCCGAAGAAGAATTAGAAAGATCTCCTGATCCTAAAATAGATTTTTCAAGAGAAAGGAAAGAGTACATCAGTGGATATGATGACGAGATAATTATTCGAGATACTCTTTTATTTCAGGGAGATGAATATCAAGTTTTTCTAAAAAATTATTGCGAATTTGATAGTGCTTTGATTATTCCAAAGGAATACATTTGGGAAAAAACAAGCTTTACTTCATTTACTTCTCATAATTTTTCTGCTGAAATCATTATTTATAAAAACTCAGAAGAATTTTTAAAACGTACTTTAACAAAAGAAACCTTTAAAGAGCTTCTTCCTGAGAATATTTATAATTATGGCAGATTGTTTGCTCCAAATTTTAGAGGTTTTGAAGAACAAGATGAGCAGTTTAAATTTGGCTTTAGTATTTCTATACCTGTTACTGATTTAGGTAGAGGAGTTGAATATCAGTTAAAACTGAATGGGAACTCAAGTGTATCCCCCTAATGAGGAGCTACCCGCAGTGCGTAGCATTGACGCGGTAGCGTATATTATGGGGAGGAAGTTTGAAACTACTGATATTTAATACATTGTAAGGCGAAAAAAAGGGGATGTAGTTACGGCTACATCCTCTTTTTTTTGCTTCAAAAGTTAGGCAGTGAAAAGCGTGACGACCGAAGGGAGTGGGGCTTTTTGGTGGCTGGCTTTTGATCTATGCGTAGTTGGCTGCACTACAGAGCGGCAATATTTTTGAATTTGACAGATTGTAGAAATCCATCTAATACAGAAAGGATATGTGATTTATTTTCTTCGTCGAGCTTCTCCAAGTCGCTCAAACGTTTTAGCATAGCAGGGTCTTTAAATAGATCGGCTTCATCTGTTTCACCGAGTAAATATCCAACCGTAGTAGTAAGTAGGCTTGCAATATTTTTAGCTACTTCTATGGAAGGAGTCATCTCATCACGTTCATACCTGCCAACAACTGACATTGAAGTTTTGAGCAACTTAGATAGTTCTTGTTGTGTCATCTTTCTTTCCTTGCGCAGAGCAGCCATTCTTCTACCAAATGTATCCATAAAAAGCACTTAAAAGGATGATTAAAACCGTGACTTAGTCATTTAGTGTAAAAATAAGATACTTAAACGAGTTAAAAAAGTCGAATAGATTTTGTGTATTAACTCGAAAAGAGTAGCTTTAACCCGTAAACGGTCTAAAAACTTTTTTCTTCAACTGACATGCCTAACGGCAGTTGAAAAAAAAATAAATGGAGATCACGCAAATCAAGTCAAGTTTGGATATACGAGAAGTATTGGATCATTACCATTTACGGATGGATAGATGGAATCGGGTTTGTTGTCCGTGGCATGATGATAAGCGACCGAGTTTGCAGATTTATCCAAAGACGAATACTTGGACGTGCTTCTCGTCCAAGTGCGGAGCAGGGAGTGGTGATGTGATCGAGTTGATACAACGCATGGATCAATGCAATAAGCACGAAGCGATAAAAAAAGCAAAAACCTTTTTGACTATGACGATACAACAGAATACTCCGAAAGTTAATAGAGCAGAGATATTGACGAAAGTATTTGACTACTTCAAGCGTAGTTTACGGCATTCCAAGGCAGGGAATGTGCGTGTGTACTTGGAAAGTCGAGGACTATCGTTGACGCAATCGGTGGGGTATAATAGTGGATCATTGCATCGCTCTAAAGATGAAAGCTTTATCAAAGCTTGCACAGAACTGGGTTTACTGAAATTAGCAGAAAGTGGCTGGCGTTCCTGGGCGAAGGGCTGTTTGATCTTTCCATTGTTGAATGAATCGGGGCAGGTCGTTAGTTTTTATGGTCGTAGTCTGGAGAGTGGAAACAATCGCCATTTTTATCTAAAAAACAGAATTGGACTTTATCCATCTTATCCAAAAGCAAATACCAAAGTGCTGTTATTGTGCGAAAGTGTGATTGATGCAGCGAGTTTGGAAGGCTTGGATTTGGGAATTGACTGTGTATCTGTTCTAGCCTTGTATGGTACAAATGGTTTGGTATCGGAGCATCGCAAGGCAATGGTATCGCTTTCTGATTTGGAGGAAATTATCTTTATGTTGGATGGTGATGAAGCAGGGCGAAAAGCGGTGGAACATCATGCTAAGACTTTAAAAGAACTATGTCCAAAAGTGCAACTGACTTATGTGGCTTTACCAGAAGGAGAAGATGTGAATAGTATGTATGTGAGCCATCAAGAGGAAGCTGCTGCTATGTTTGCTATTTTATTGGCAGAACGTCAAAGCATTGGAAAAGCAGTAAAGACAGTAGATACAACGGAGCAAGTTAATGAATCAGGGGTGTTGGATACTTCCAATCCAGAGTTGCTGACCTATCGAAAAGATGATATTCTTTTAACTGTAATGGGAGGTATCAGCATTGAGGGCTTAGATCGCCTTCGAGTAACTTTGAAAATGAGTAGTGGCGATCGTTTGCTGCGTCATGGCCTTGATCTGTATAATGATAATCAGGTGGAACAATATGCCAAAAGAGTGGCCACTCGATTGGATAGTAGTAGTCGAGAAATGCGAAAACTGTTGGATCAGTTAACCAATGCTTTAGAGGTGTATCGAATGGAGCAGTTGGAGCAAAGAAAACTACGTACAAAACCAGAAAAACTACTCTCTGCCGATCAATTACAATCTGCTGAAAGTTATCTATCTGCACCCAATCTCATGCAAAGAACCTTATCAGACTTAGCCAAAACAGGGATTATTGGAGAGCCGAATAATGCTTTGTTGATGTACTTGGCCATGAGTAGTAGAAAACGCCGAAAGCCAGTCCATGTCATTAGTCTAGCCAAAAGTGGGATGGGAAAAACGCATTTACAAGAACGAGTAGCTGCTTGCATTCCTGATGAAGAAAAACTGATTGCCACTACTTTAAGTGATAATGCTTTATACTATATGCAAAAGGAAGAGTTGAAGCACAAAGTCTTGGTAATCGAAGATCTGGATGGCGCACAAAATGTCTTGTATGCCATTAGAGAAATGCAGAGCAAAGGCGCATTAACGAAAACAGTAACCCTCAAAGACAACAAAGGCCGATTAAAAACCATGCTCTTGGAAGTAGAAGGGCCGATATGTTTGATTGCTTGTACCACCAAAGAAAGCTTGTATGAAGATAATGCCAATCGTTCTTTTTTGATCTACTTGGATAGTAGTGCCGATCAAGACGAGCGGATCATGACTTATCAACGAAAGATCAGCGCAGGGCTAGTTAATGAGCAGAGCGAAAAGCATTGGCAGCAAAGCTTTCAGCACATGCAGTATCTATTAAGAGAAGTGCATGTACGCAATCCTTTTGCGGAAGCATTGAGAATACCCAATGAGGTGTTTAAACCCAGACGGACAAATGCACATTACTTAGCTTTTATCGAACTCATTACCTGGTATCACCAATATCAACGTCCTTGGAAAACAGATGGAAATGGCCAGCGATATATTGAAACAACAGTAGAGGATATAGAATGGGCAAATAAGCTGTTAGCACCAGTATTGTTGAGAAAGAGTGATGAGTTAACAGGGCCTTGCAGAGACTTTTTAGAAGCATTGAAAAAGCAGTTTGAAAGTAAATCTTTTTATCGATCAGATGTTAGAGCGCACCTTCGCATCAATCCGAATAACATCAAATATTACTTGAGAACTTTGCTGCAATATGGCTATGTAAGAGTGGTAGGCGGTAATCGCTATAATCGAGGTTATGAGTATGAAATCGTCAATATGCAAGAGTATGAACACTTGCAAAAGCAGTTGGATAAGGTCTTACAGGGCGTATTGGAGGATATAAAGAGTGGGCCTGCCCACCGAGGAGGTGGGTAGCGTGGATAACAGTGGATAATAGACTTAGTTACCCACTTAAATGACTGATAGATAGCAACTTAACCCTAGTGGGTGGCAAATTGTGAAAAACGCATATAGGCTCTTTTATGAAAATGATAAAACTCCCTATTTTTTTTCTTCAACTGACGCATGGCTTTAGAGAATGGCTAAATGTACAGGGCTATGCTCCCAACTCGGTGTATAACTTACCCAATCACCTAACAGAGTTCTTGGTTTTTTTGCAGCAGCTTGGCCAGACTGACTTGCAGGACTTACATCCTGATTATATTAGTCAATATGTGCTATACTTGCGTTCTAGGCCACATAAGCGAACGAAAAAAGAGTTGAGTCCTTCCTATATCAATAAACACTTGAATGCTTTGAAAAACTTTAGTCGTTATCTGTGGGCGGTGCATCAAATCAACTTCAATGTACAACATCAATTATTGGTCAGCGATCATAAAACTGTTACCATACTTAGCGAAGAAGAAATACAACTACTCTACAAAACAGCCCCAAAAGATAATCGCTTGGGCTTAAGAGATCAGGTGATGTTGGAAGTGTATTATGCTTGTGGACTAAGAAGAAGTGAAGGAACAAATCTAAATATCGAGGACATTGATCTAAACAAAGGGTATTTGGTGGTGAGGAAAAGTAAAACAGCTAGAGCAAGGCTAGTGCCTTTTACCAAGAAAACAGCGAGCTTATTTGCTCATTATTTACAGTCTTTTCATAGTCAGGTAGGCGGAATACAAGCAAAGGCATTTTTACTAAGTACCAAAGGAAAACGCATTCATGGCCAAAGTCTGATGATCCGTCTGAAGAACTTACAAGAACAAAGTGGATCAATCACTTTAGCAGAAAAAAAGATCGGCTTACATAGTCTTCGCCATAGCATTGCCACTCACTTATTACAAAAAGGTATGCCACTCTTAGCAATCAGTCGCTTTCTGGGTCATCGCTCCTTAGAAAGCACACAAATCTATACCCAACTTACCGATGGACATTTATGAATCTTACTTAAAAAGAAAACGCTTAAGTCAAGCCAGTATCAAAGCTTACAAGCATACGATACAGCACTTTATTGAATGGTTAGAAAGCGAATATCTGAACTTAAAAATCTGTCGATCAGCAGATATTATGGCTTATCTACAACTGCTCAAACAAAATGGAAATCAAAACAAGACGATGGCTCATAAGCTAAGGGCGATCAGTTTGCTCTTTGAAAGTATGGACATCCATCCCAATCCAGCAGCAGTATTACAAATCAAAGGAATCAATAGAGGCGTACCAACCCATTTGTTGAGCCAAAAGGAGTTAGATGCACTATATGAAAATCATCCAAATGAAAGCATTTTTGAGAAAAGAGATAAGGTCATTATTGGTCTAATCATCTATCAAGGAATCAGCAAAGGCAGTTTGATGAAACTAAGCATAGAAGATGTACAAAGTACATTTATTAGTGTACCATCGAGTAAAAGAAGTAATCCAAGGAGGCTACCAATAGAAGAAGTTCAAAAGGAGTTATTAGAAAAATATACTGCTCAAATCCGTTGTCAAATCATGCAACAACCAAGTGACTTATTTATAGTATCACAGCGAAGCAACAAACCCAGAGGAATCATAGAACAAGCCATGCGACGACTAAAAGTACAACACCCAAAAGTACAAACGATCAGTCAGTTAAGAGGCAGCAGAATAGCGATCTGGTTAAAAACCCATAACCTCCGACAAGTACAACAAATGGCAGGCCATCGCTATGTAAGTTCAACCGAAAGATACCAAATGCAATACCTAGAAGACTTACAAAAAGACCTAGTTAAATATCATCCAAGAAAGTGAGGAAAGAAATCTTTTTATCAATAAAATCGTTAACTTTATGGAAGTACCAATCAAATTAATGTTTATGAGTGCAGCACAGATCAGAGCCGAAATAGATAACTACTTAGATCAAGTAAAAGATGAAAACTTCTTGAAAGTAGTTCACTTGATGTTGAATAGTTATGTAAAGGTGCAAGAGCCAGAAGATGACCCTATTATCGGTTATGATATAGAAGGTAATCCTAAACGTGCAAGTGTAATGAAAGAGCTGTATGATAAACAAGTAAAGGATGCAAAAGAAAATGGTGTGTATCACACCATTGAAGAAGTAGAAAAAGAAATGGAAACATGGTAAAAACTTACCGTGTTGTGCTATTGCCTCAAGCAAGAGAAAGTCTAAAGCAAATCAGTGCATATCTTCGTCGAACAGCATCAGACAACGTAGCTAAAAAGGTGAGAAAAAACATTATGGAAGCCGTAAAAAAGCTTAGTGTAATGCCAAATGCTCATGAAAAAATAGAAGCAATCAGCACAGAACAAATAGTATATCGACGAGCCTTACAATGGTCTTACCGAATAATTTTTACTGTTGAAGAAGAAGAACTAAGGGTATTAGTGGTGGATATAGATCATGGCGCTGAAGATCCACAGAAGTTAATTGATAAGTTCAGTTAACAGACCCCACCCATCCGCCCACGCCGGGAAAACGGCGGCTAAGTGACGCTACATCGCCATCCCAATAAAGTGGCACGTCGTGTAGCTTAGTCTTAGCCGCCACCAGCATACCAAGGCCATCGCTTCCCACCCTTACAAGATGCCAACCAAACGAGGTTCACGCCCCAACGGCTAAAAAGCTCTGCTTTGAAAGGCTTTTTAGCCGCTGCGCCGTGAGCAGCCAAAAGGCAAATGCAGCCGCTACTGCACTTCCCTTTTGGCTGTAATCATACCTACATTTTTTTCTTTTTTAACTGCCTAAGGCACGTCAACTGAAAATAAAAAACACTAAATTGATGGTGCGAACGGTCTAAAAGAAGACCGAAAAAAGGGGTCTAAGTACTACCCCTTCGGCTTGAATCAAATGGGCGATTGGTATGCCACTACCAACCCTGAGAATAAGTATCAGTATAATGGGAAAGAGCTTAATGAGGAACTTGGGTTGAATTGGAATGATTATGGGGCGAGGTATTATGATCCTGCTATTGGGAGATGGAATGCGGTTGATCCGTTAGCGGAGGCTTATCATCAGTTCTCATCTTATAATTATGTATTGGGTAACCCAGTTAGTTATATTGATCCAGATGGTACAAGAGTTTCTTTATTCACAAAAATGGATGCCTTAGGAGCGAATCATGGAGCTACGTATGAGGAATTAAAAAATGCAGAAGAAACTAAGGAGATTTTGCAGAGCTTTGCAGAAGCACTTGGTAGTGCAATATTAGTATCGGCTGCTGAAAACGCAAGCGCAATTTTAGAAAAAATACCAGGATTTCCTGAGGGTGTTCCAATGGATGAAGTATCAAGTTTGGATGTTTCTTTTACAGGATTTGACAGAAGTAGATTTTCTTTAGCAGAGGATAAGGCGACTTTCCATAATGTTGAGCTTAAAATAAAATCTTGGCATATTACTATTGATAAAGTTGAAATCATAAAGAGAAGCAAAGATAGTAGATTAAATAGAATAGTTAAATTAGGAGAAATAGGAAACTTTGGTACTAATCCAAATGACCAGGGAAATACAAGTCCAATGGTTTTATATGGGCCAAAAGGTGATGGAAATGTTAATCTACCAGGAGGAGGAACAATTCAAAACAATGGTAATTATGGTTTGTCCACCGTAGGTATTTGTCATTTTTCGGAATGCAATGCTGAGCAGTATAATACTATGATGAGTGGACTAACAAGACAATACATAATAAATGCAATAAATACAACCTATAAGTCCTCAAAAACTAGAGAACGAGCTTTTAACTATCTAAGACACTATAAGGTTTTTTAAATAGTCCTATGTCCTCATTGCGAAAGACCTAAAGTCATAAAAACGGCAAAAAAATTAGATCTATTAATTCGTCCACTATAATCATAGTCAAATTAAAGCATTTAATGTCATAAACTCATATATACTTTAATGAATTTCAACATTCCATTTTGTAAGTACTTACAAAATGGAATGTTAAATAAAATATCTATTTGTTAATGAAAAGAAATATTGGAATAGTAATTATATTGATTTCATTATTACTTAGTTGTCAGAAAAAGAAATCAACTGAAGAAATAGAAGAAAGTATTGATATTAAAGAATTGTCTTATTTTTTGTGTAAATATGCTTCTGAAAAAAGCATTTATGAAAAAAAAACTGCTAAAAAGTTTGAAATTTTTTTGATTTCAAATTTTCCTTTTGAAGGAAAAAATATAATTGAGGTTTTGAAATCCAAAAAACATTGGTTGATTACGATTGAGGACAGTTTATTTATTCTCAACAATGATATGCTACATAGGAAAGATGAAGAATATCTCGATTTGAGTCCTGTTACCGGAGTTAGTTTGAATGATTGTGGGTATGAGAAAATAATCCACAAACAAATTGTAAATGGAAATTATATCATAGAAGCACTTAAACCGACTAATTCTCTTGAGTTGAAACAGGAAATAAGAAAGATGATTCATTCATTTTATCTGTCTAAAATTTTAAAAGGTGAATCAGAGTTTTTATTTAAGCCTAGAAAAGATGAAAAGCCAAAAATTTCAGCTATTCAATTAAAAAAGATTGGAAATAGTTGGGGCATTTTTTTTATTTATTTGAATCATGAACTATTAGATATAGAAAATCTTTCATTAGCCATTTCTGAAGTACTAAAAGAGTCCGAGGTTGTTAAAGAGTATGGTGTAACTAATGTTTTAGTACCAATAAAGTATTTTGAAAGATATCAACTAGAGAAAATAGATACCATACACTTCAACTAAGTTGTAATAGTCACTACTTGATCTGACAGTCAATGGTTAGAAGAGCTAAATTATTGTCTGTTAGATTGAGCTTGAATTGGCTCTCCCTGAGCATCTCGGTCCCTAGCCAAACTGTCCTCTTCCCTTATGCCGCAACCGGTTTATAGTAGAGTCTATAATTAATTTGTTCTAATTCATCTGGTG
>JAUIFC010000126.1 GCA_030429455.1 Bacteroidia bacterium
AGTCAAGCATTGAACCTGTTGTAGATTTAAGACCTCCTGCATAGTGATAAAATCTTTTTGTTAAAGGCATTACCCTTCCTTTACTGTCTTTTCCAATGGCAATTCGGCTAAGCATATCCATATTAATTTCAGTTTTTGTGTCTTGCTCTCCCGAACGAGAAAATACGTATTGTTTTAAAAGTTCCTCAAAAGACATTTTGTAAGCATCCTCTAAAATGTAGCCTACCAACTGAACCCCAGCATTTGAATAATGATAGTTTTTTCCAGAATGGCCAATAAGATTAATCTTCTTTAAAGCCTTAAAAAACTTATCTTTTGTAAACTTATCATAACAAGATATTTGCTCGTCAATATTTGCATTTTCATCATTACAATTAATGTTCATAGGAAGACCTGAAGTATGCGTAATTAAATGTCTTAAAGTAATTGGCTTATTGTAATCCAACTCTAAATTTGAATAGGTATCGTCTAAATATAATCTTACATCTTTTTCAAGGTTTAGTTTTTTATCGCTAATAGCTTGTGCAAGCAATAAGCCTGTATAGGTTTTGGTAATTGATCCTATTTCATAAATAGTAAGATTATTAGCTTGTTTGCCGTCTATTAATTTGCCAAAATGAAATTGATATGTTTTTCCGTCTACATATATTACTCCAGATAATGCAGTATAAGGTGGCTGCATAAAATCAGATACCTCTTGGTTCACTACTTTTTCAATAGTTTCCTGTGACAATCTAATTTCTTCTATTTGTTTACAGCTTGTAATAAAGATTAAAAGCAAAACTATGATTTGTTTCATTATGGTCTAGGTGATTTCAAATGTTGTAAAACGTTTTTATACAGATCGTTGCCACTAGTTATTTTTCGCTTTTCGGGTATTCTCTCCAAGTATAGCTTTTATGCACAATTTTCCATTCTCCTTTGATTTTAAGTAAAAGAAAATAATCAATATAAATACGCCAATTAGGGATGATTATTTCAGCTTTGGCAATGCCTGCATCTTTTTCATAGTCTATAGATATGATTCGACCTTTGCGATTATTTTTTTCGCCTTTTTTTACATTAGAAATGTACTCTCTACCTGATCGAATCCACAAACTATCACTTGTTATCGTGTATAAATTAAAATCTTTATGAAAAGCCTTTTTTAATTTATCGGGTTCACCATTTGCTGTACCTTCTATATAGTCGTTTAATGTTGTAGTAATTAACTCCAAATCAGTTTGCGCATTAGCTATTTGTATTGCTAAAAATGTTATTGTGAGAATTACATTTATTTTTGCTTTCATAGTGTTTGACTTTTAGAAATTTTTACTGAAAAATCTTTACAGCTTAATTTCAGCACC
The DNA here is from genome assembly GCA_030429455.1 of Bacteroidia bacterium. Classification (GTDB taxonomy): domain Bacteria; phylum Bacteroidota; class Bacteroidia; order Flavobacteriales; family Flavobacteriaceae; genus Psychroflexus. The sequence continues at coordinate 1,347 of JAUIFC010000126.1, forward strand.
CCATGTAATTGTTGTTATTTTCCATTTTCCATCAGTCTTATGTAGTGTAAATAACTTGTAATGGACTTTGCCGTTATCTGTCTCTAATCTTGCTCTAACCAATTCAAGTCGAGTTCTAACCAATGCAAGCCTACCGTATATTTCAACACTCAATATCTCCTCTTCATATGTAGTGTCTGCTTCAGCTGAATCTAAATTAAAAACAAACTCATCATAAGACCCGTCTCTGTTTATGTACCTGTAAGCTCCTTTTTTGTGCATAGAAAGCTTTTTATGCTCAACACTTCCGGTGTGATCGCCAATAAAAAAATTCTCTATTGATTCAATAATTGCCTGACGGTCTGAAAAGTCTTTTTGTTGTGAGTAAGAAAAAGAAGTAAATAGTGTTAAAACTAGGATAGATAGTGATAATTTAATTGTGCTCTTCATTTTTTTATGATTTTTAATAAGTATTTATAATGTATATTTTTATGTGTTTTGAATAGATTATAATTGTTTAAGTACTTCAATTATCTTTTTTGCAACGCTTCGAGCTGCCGTTGGATCTTGTCCTGTAATTAAACGACCATCTGCAATTGAAAAATCATCCCAACCTTTTTTAGAATATTCAAATTGTCCTCCATTGGCTATTAATTTTTGCTGTATAGAAAATGGAAATGTCGCATAGTATTCCGCATCCATATCTTCAAAAGCATCTGGAAAGCCGTTTACTTTTTTTCCTTCAACGAGGTAATTTCCATCCTTGGTCTTTAAATAGGCTAAGCCAGCACTTCCGTGGCAAATAGCAGAAATGATACCATTGTTTTCTTCATAAACTGCCATAGAAATGTCTTGAATTTCTTTATTTTCTGGTACACCAAACATAGCAGCACCTCCACCTCCGTAATATACTGCGATATAGTCTGAAGTGTTTATTTCATTTGGCGACATCGTAGTCTTTAGGCGACTCATAAATGCTTCATCATCTAAGTATCTTTTCTGAGTTGCATCAGAGTCATCTATATAGCCAACCCAGATTTTGCCGCCTTTTGGGCTTACAAAATCGACATCATATCCAGCGTTAACAAATTCATCATAGGCCAGAACAATTTCGGCAAAATGGTTAGAAGTGTTAATTTTGGTATTACCATAGGTTTGTTGATTCGAGGTTACGATTAAAATCTTCTGTTTGGTTTCTTTGTTCGAACAGCTTACTAATAGGATAACTATTAATACTAGTGATATCAGCTTTTGCATACGTAATATTAGATTTTGCATTTTTAATATTTGAAGCAAATATGCAAAACCAAGTTCTAAAGCGAATTCGAATTGATAAAACAGTAGTCTGGATTTATAAATCTGAACTGGAACCTATGCTTTTTTGGTATTCGGAAGGGGTTTGTCCAGTAAATTTTTTAAAAGCTGTAAAGAAGGTTGATTTTGAGTTGAAGCCGCTTTCGTAACCAATGCTTTCAATGGTGAAGTTTGTCTTTGTTTGCAAAAACTCTTTGGCTTTTTCTATCCTTAATTCGTTTATAAAGGTTGAAAAAGATTTTTCTTGTTTTTCATTCAGGTATTGCGACAATGTATGTTTTGGCACACCCAATTTTTTTGCTGCTTTCTGAAGCGTAATGTTTGGGTCAAGAAATAGTTCATTATCTACAATTCTTGGCAATCCGTTTTTTACATTTTCCAATAATCCTTTCTCAATTTCCTTGTTTTGGTATTTTTCCTTTTCTTCAAAAAATGTAGTGGCTTTATTGTTTTTGAAAATGATTACCAAAACAATTAAATAAAGTACAAACGAAAATGATAATGCTCCTACGATATAGGACATATAGTTTCCAACGCTGTATGCTAACCAAATAAAAGCTATACCAAAATAGATGCTTAACAACCAAATGTCAATATTTTTTAATCGCTCTTTTGCTTTTATTTTTTCATTAATAGGTTTAATAAATTTAAAAGATAGTAAAATATAGATAAACCATTGAATGTAAATACCTTTAACAATCCATTTACTCCAAATGGTTCGATGTTCTGCATAAGGGTAAAAAAATCCTAAGATTGATATTCCAATTAAAAAAGTTATGATATGTTTTTTCCAATTTACCTTATTCTTATGCGAATGAGTTTTTAAATATAGAAATAAGAATGGTCCAATTAAAATACAGGCAGAAAGTCCTATTTGAATAAAAATGTTTGATAAGTCTGGATTAAAATAGAAAAAAACTGATTTAATAATACGGATACTCAGCATTAAAAGTAACAAAGCCAAAAAGTAATTTGAAAACGTTCTCTTTTTTGCAATCAAGGCAAAATATAACGAAAGTAAAAAGCCATTAAAAGCTCCCAAAGCACTAAAGAAAAAGATTATTTGATTATCGAAATTCACGTATTCAGATTTGGTTCTCGAATTATGTCAAAATAGGTAGCAACGGTCGTCAGTTTCAAAAGTACATTATAATCGAAGTAATTTGTAGTTAGAGAACTGATTTTTTTAGGTTAATTCATTCCAAAAATATGTTTAACAAAAACAGGTATTATATGCGATTCATGAAGCACATGTTGTTTTCAAATTTAAAGTTTTCAGCGCTTGTTATTTGCTTTTTTATCAGAAGTATTTTCTTTCTAAATGATCATAAAACTCCTTTTCTATCTCGTCTTGAGATTTGCCCAATACCGTTTGAAAGTCAGCATCTTCCTTCATCAATGCAATGAGAGTGTCCCAACCATAAACATTATCGATAAACTCCACTATAAAAGGTCCCGCTTCGTACTTTTTCTTCATCATCATATCAGAGTTGATTTTCTTGAATGATAAGCGCTTCTTTTTCTTGAAGTATCGAATTTCATGGGGTTCAAAATTATGACAGCATTTGGTTGCATAAATCGCAAGTCCTTCATATAACCATCCTGTGTTGAAGGCATTATCACTATAATTCCTATGGAGTACATGCACAAACTCGTGAAGTATGCCTTTTGAGATGGTCATTTCATAATAAGGAGTATTAAGTAATGCTCTTGGCGACCCCATCATGATCATGTTTGGGCCGTATTCGGTAGCAGTAAGAAGAGACGACATCCTGTCTGGCAAGTTTATACCAATTGCATAGTGTAGTTTATTGGGGTAAATTTTGACTTTAAGTTTTTCTAAATCAGACAACTTGAACTTGTTAGAAAGACTATCATAGTTTTCCTTAAATGAATTGAAAATCCCTCTAGCCTCCACACTATCAATTAAAGCATACCATATTTCAAAATCATCAGTTTCTAGCTTTTGATTTAATTGAGAATCAACATCTATAGCGTATTTGTCAAGTTTTTTAATCCGCTTCCCACTAAATTGTTTACCGCTCGGCAAGTTCCATGTCATACTGCTCGCAATGCCATTTTTTGTGGCAAAGCTTATGTAATGGTTTTTACTTTCACCTATATCTGGGAAGTTGATTTTAAATCTGTCAGCTCCCGATTCCACCAATGAAAAAACACCTTCTTCACTAATTGAAATCATCAATTGGTTAGTGCTGTCCTGAATATATACCCTGAACCTTGCTGCGCCTTGCCAACTATATATTCCCACATATTTCTCGTAAGAACCTTCAAAAGCAAACGATTGTACTGAAAAGATCAGGAGTAAAAAAAAGAGAATAGGTTTTTTCATGTTAGTTGTAGCGACCTCGTTTTTTAACCACAAATATAAAGTATTAGCAATAATAGTATTAGGTTAAGACGGTCTAATCAGTACTTTACGGCTGTAACATAGTTATGGCTGCTAAAGTTTAATTGTTTACATCATCTTGTTGTGTTTGTGGTTCAGTTTAAAAGATGCAAGTTCACATATAACTACAATTTCCAAAAGTACGCCTAAGCTAATACGTCCATCTCATGCTTTAAACGTCCATCTAATATTAAATGGACGTTTCATACGAATTCTATAGTGTTCTTTGTGCAAACATTTCAACACAAAACTATAAACGCTATGATTTTGAATTTTTCAACACCTACTCTTACAACCAGAAAGGGATTTCTATCTCAAATGATAGTTTTCCTTTTCGCATTATTTTCAATACTCATACTAAGAACATTTAGTTCAAATTTACTTCTCAAAAATGGAATTGATTCATATCAAATACATACTTTATTAAATTTAGGTGCCAATCTGATTTTGATAAGTTTTTCTTACTACCTCATCAAAAAAAATAGACTGGAAAACCTTGCAGGATTGAAAGGAGCAAAACTACAACGTTGGTATTTGCTTATTTTTCCTTTGGTCTATTTGGTTTTTCTCAATTTGTTACTCAACGCTAAGGTTGGTAATCCAGCTATTATGGATATCGTTCTGGCACTGATTTATTTCGTTTCCGTTGGCTTTGCCGAAGAGCTCAGTGTAAGAGGCTTTATGCAGTCGTATTTTATTACTCATTATGGTAAGTCTAAAAAGAGCATTATTCTATCGGTTATTATTTCTGCGTTGTTTTTTGGATTTGTTCACCTGATAAAATTCGATCAAGGTCTATATGGCGAGTTGTCTCAAGTATTATTTGCCACCTTTATCGGTGCTATGTTTGGTGCTGTCTTGCTGGTTACCAAAAGATTATACCCTTTAATCATCATTCATGCCATAGTGGACATTGTTGGCACATTGGATAAGGTCGGCGTGCCTTTAGAGAACGAACTTAAAGACCCTTGGACATTGGAAAGTGCCATCATCGTGGCGGCACTCACTTTGCCCTGTCTTATTTATGCTATCATCATTCTTAAAAAATACCCTTTAAACTTAAATCAATAAACATAAAAATCACAAAAAACCATGAAAACTATTGTAATCAAAATCAAAACACTCTGGAGCAGAATACCAGCTTGGGTAAAAGCAATTGTGTTAAGCATTCTGGCCTTTTTAACCATTGTTCAGTTAATTCAAAAAATACTGATGTACAATTTAACTGCCAATTCAGAATGGGGTTGGGGATTATTAGCCATTATACCGATACTGGTGTTCTTTTGGTTCTTTGTACAAAAAACAACCTCATTCCAAGGAGAAGAGGATGTGAAAATTAGTTTTAAGACAGACCTCAGCAACAAGACAGTTTGGTTAAGATTCATAGGTCTTTTTTTAATGACGGGCACTTGCATTTCTACCTTCGCCATACTTTTGGATAGCCCAGCAGAGGAAATGACAGCGCTTTTTGAATTATTTAAACCTTATGGAGAAGGTAAAGCGTTGCCCATTTTGTTTGGTTTTGCACTAACAGCTGGAATCGTTGAAGAAGTGATGTGCAGAGGTGTTTTGCAAAACATTTTAGTCAGCGCTTATCCAAAAGCCTTAGCATTTATAGGAATAGGACTCTTATTTGCTTTTTTTCACTCCATTCCGTTAGCACTTATTTTGCCCTATGCTTTAGTCTCGATAAGCTTCAGCTTGGTGGCAGATGAGTTTAAATCTTTAGGTGTAAATATCATGGTACATGTATTAATTGATGTGTTCTTTTTGTTTGCCTTTTACTATTCAGCTTTTCAAGGTGTATTAGAAAACTTGTATGTACTCTTACCTGCATTCTTAGCATCCATTTTTTGTTTACTCTTCAAGAACCAGTCGATTACAGATTATTTCAGAAACAGAAAACTCGTATTTATCAATTAACCCCAAGTATTTATGGGATTTTAGTCCAAGAAGAATAGGTCTTAATTGAATGCTTTATGTAAAATAAAAAATAGGCATTTACAATATGAGGTGTAACATCAAATAAATTTATTCTTCTAAATAATAACCCAACCAAACACCAAAACCAATGAAACCAACATTAAAAACCATAGTCTTCTTCTTGAGCATCAACTTAATTACAAACTTAGCAACTGCACAGTATAAAGTGTATACAGAGGACATTACCAACTTTTGGGAAGCCTATGATAGCATCCAAAAAACAACTGACAAAGAAAAACAAATAGATATTTTACAGCGTCTTTATGTGGATAGGGGCACCGAAGGACTACATGATTTTATGGAGCTAAGAGGTGGGAAACCTGAGTACTGGCAAATGTTTATCGAACAAGAAAAAGAACGGTTTGAAAGAATTCGTCCCTATACCTTAAGTGTTTTAAAACAAAAGAAAACCATCGATAAAGGCCTCGAAAAATTTAAAGATATCTATCCAGATTTTAAAGATGGTGATGTATTCTTTACTATAGGCATAGGGAATTCTGGTGGTACTACCATGGGTGATCGTGTTTTGATTGGAGCTGAAGTAGTTGCCAATGAAAGTCCAGATTGGGCTGTTCAGATTGTCATGCATGAGTTTGTACATACTCAACAAGTTGTTCCGACAAGTAATCATTTATTAGCCCATTCAATTTTTGAAGGTATGGCAGATTTCATTAGCGAATTGCTAATAGATGAACCACTTAATGTTATACAACCCAACGGGCATGTAGCTTTTGCTCAAGAACATAAAAAAGCGATTTGGAAAGAATTCAAAAACTACATCGCTGAAAATGAAAATAACAACTTTCACGGTTGGTTGTATGGCAACGGCGGTCAAACAATAAATGGTGTTACTATGAACGATTTAGGATATGGTTTAGGCTATTTGATCTGTAGAAGTTTTTATGAAAATTCTTCGGACAAAAAAGCAGCCATCAAAGAAATGTTGACAACAGAATTCACAGACGAAAACGCAAGAGCATTTCTATTAAAATCGGGTTTTGTACCAAAAAAGGATATAAAATTTGTCACCAATTTTGATTTCAAACCTGTTCCCGAAGCCTTTGGCAGAAAGCTAAGAAAAGTTGTTTATGGCTACAAAATCAAAGGTAATAACGTTGAATTTAGAATTAAAGCCAAAGACGTTCCTTTTGAAGTGGAGCGATTAAGCGTAGCTGGAAGTTTCAATAATTGGAATCCTAAAGCTGAAGGTTATGAAATGCAAAAGGAGAAAAGTTATTATATCTTAAGCTTACCAAAAAGTGATTTTAACGAAGGGAATTCATATCAGTTCAAATTTGTGGCTAATAACAACAGCTGGTTACAACCTCCTGTACAAGCGAATAATGCTGAAAAAGATAACAGCGGAAATAAAAATTTAGTTCTTCAATTTTAGCATAAGCTATTAAATAAAGTTCATAAATAATTAACTTAAAAAAATAACCCAACCAAAAACCAAAACAATGAAATTTTCAATATTAATTTTTTCCTTAATAACCTTGTTGTCCTGTAAAAATGATCTACAAACTAAAACACCAACTACAACAAAAACCAACTACAGTTTAGCAACTGTAGAAATAGCCTTGGAAATCACCTCAAAAATAGAAAACAACCAAAACGTTAGCCAAACCGAATGGGACGAGCTCTTTAGCTCAAAAGGCTATCATAATTATTTCTGTGCATTTGGCAGAGAACATATGGAACCTAAACTTAAAAAGGCGTACCATCTTGTTTTTGATAAAACGCAATCCAAAGCTTTAGATAGTATTTTAAAAGCTCCAGTCACCATGGACGAGAGTGGGCAATACACCATGATTGTTAAAAATTTAAACAGCTTTAAAACCAATCGAGAAGGCATAAAACAGTTTATGATGACAACCGATTTTGACCAGCTATTAGTCAATGCCAAAGCCCAAACATCCGAATATCTACCACAATTTGCCAAGGATACAATTGTAGATTTACATGAATTAAATTTTGTGCTTATGGAACCCAATGCTTACGTAACAGACTGTGGTATCGTCGTGGATATTAATCATGCGTTTGAAGATGGACCAGAAAAATTACAGTCTTTATTTGCGCATGAGTTTCATCATAATTTCAGGAATGCTTTTCTAAGCCTTCCAAACGATCCTTTGATGAATCAATTAAATGGATTACATGCAGAAGCTATTGCCGATTTTATCGACAAAGAAACACCTCCATGGAAAGAGTTAAAAGGGTATCCGCAAGGCATGTTGGATGAGTTTAATGATAGCTTTAAAAATACACCAGAAAAACTTAAAGAGCTAGACTCATTAACTTCATATTTTGTTGAAGGACAAACAACCAAAGAAGATTTTGATGCCTCAATGAACAGATTTTTTCAGGATGGTGGTCATGCCAACGGCTTTTATATGTCTATAAAAATTGTTGAAGCTGGATTAAAACAGCAAATGATAGAAACCTTCAACAACCCGATTGCTTTTATCAAATTATACAATAAAGCCGTGCACCATTTACCTACGGAATATATCTTATCCGATACTTTTGTAGATTATATTATGCAGTTACAAGCGAATCATGAGAATTATGTTTCAACACTTTCAGATGAAACTTATCAAGTAACTTTTAAAGTAAAAGTTCCAAGAGCAGAAGACGAGGTTTACATCGTTGGGAATCAGGAAGCTTTAGGCGATTGGAAACCTGATGTCGTAAAATTGAATGTCATTTCGCCTCTAGAAAGAGAAATCACTTTAAATACGGCATCTCCAGCTGAATTTAAATTTACACGTGGTGAATGGAATAATCAAGCCATTTTTGGAAACTCCCAAGACAATCTTAAACTGGAATTTAAAGAAAATACTACCACTACATATACCATCGAAAAATGGATGGATAGTCCAGAATTAAAATAAGATAAAATAACATCAAAATAGGTATTTAATAGTTTTTTGGTTCTATTAAATGTAAAGCAGGAAGTTTAACTATTTCCTGCTTTTATATGTTGATTGCATACCATTTTTTTAAGCTTCAGAAGGTGTATTTCACTTGGTGATAAGACTGGTTTTAACCAATAATAATTCGTACATGGAATAGTTTTTGTAATGTGGGTGACAAAATCTTATTACTTTTGAAATAGATAAACTCTTTTATGAATGTATTGAACACACTTCAATTTATTGCAGCTTTTAACTTTTTATTGTTAGGCTTGCTTATTTTGCTTAACCATACAAAGGTGACTTACGGGGTAAAGCTTTTGGGCATTTTTTTAATAGCAAAAGGAGTAACACTTTTTACCAACCTTAATTACATTATGAATTGGGAGTTTAATGGATTTATGATAAGTGTACTGTCGTCCACACTGTTTTTGTATGCTCCTTTTTTATACTTTTTTGCTAAATATTTGGTCTCAAAAGCGGTAATAGAGGTTAAAAAAGATTGGGTTCACTTTATTCCTTTTGGAATTTATTTTATTTATAACGTTTTTTATGGAATTACAGCGTTTGAAAGTGCCATTGCAGATTACACCATCACAAGTGCGTATTATTTGCAGTCCATCAGTTATACCCTCATGGCATTTTCGCTTATTCAAAAGAAAAGCAAAACGTCTCAAAGTCAAGTCTGGTTAAAATACTTGTTGTTGTCGTTTTTAGTCGTGTGGATCATGTTCCTTACCCAAATTATTTTTTCATTAAGCGGACAAGCTGATATCGCTATAATTTTTAAAACCCTTGGCGTTATAAGCATTTTGATTTTGGCTAACTTAACCATTGTTATCGCGATGTATTCGCCAGAACTGTTTTTTAAAGGTCTTCGTGTCATCAATAAAACACATGTCGAAAATACCATTATGACCGAATCTAACTATCAAAAATTGTTAGGCTTAATGTCTGAAAAAGAATTATATACCAATCCAAGTTTAAAGTTATCAGATTTGTCAAACGCCATTGGATTTTCAGAACGTAACACGTCGTTGTTGATCAGCCAATTTCATAAAGGTAATTTTTCCGATTTTTTAAATTCGTTTAGAATCGAAGCGGCGAAACGATTATTTGTTGAAAAACAGAATGAATTAACCATTTCTGAAGTCTTATACATTGTAGGATTTAATAGCAAATCGGTATTTAACACCTTGTTTAAAAAGAAAGTTGGCATGACACCAAGCGCCTTCAAAAAAAGCCAAATTAAAGTGTCTTCAGTAGGTTAATTGATTCGACTTAAATTAATGTTTCCTTCCTTGACGGATGACTAAGTTGGGTGTTTACAATTATCAATAACGTACTTTTTTATAATTGATTCTTTTTCTGTGATTGAGTGCCGAATGTTATTTTAAATGCCTCGCATACTTACTGGATGCTTAAAATATACTTCGGTATTATGCTTTTGAGAATAATAT
>JAUIFC010000127.1 GCA_030429455.1 Bacteroidia bacterium
AATCGCCGTATTTTTTGTCAAACACATTTTGCGGGGCATCTGGCTTAAATCCTGCAATTCCATCTTGAAAAGCAATGTATTTGATGTTATCTTGAACCCAATAATAAATGGACTTAATTTTGTCTTCGTCCGTGTCTTTGCCTGCAATCAGTTCTTCGACTTTATCGGAATAAATACTCTTATCGATTTCAACTTCTTTAACCAAAGAAGCGTACCAGTCATATAAATCTTTTGTTTTTTTAAACAGCGTGATTTCTTTGTTTTCAATGGTTTGAAAGGATTTTGGTAAGAACATGATATGCGGATAAACAAATGAACTTCCAGGCGTTTGTTCTTCTACTGCTAGAGGTGGAATGTCATTAAAGTAATAGGTGATGACTTGTTCATTTTGATTATTGGAAACCGTTTTTGTGATGTCAAAACCCTCAAAATTGTAGTCTTTAATATCTATTTCCAACCAATTAGGAATATGAATAATGAGTTTTCCAGAGATTGTTCGGTAGCGCTTTGTGAAATATTCGGTTGTGAAATACTTGATGTCTTTAAAGCTTTTTTCTTCTTTTATCGTTCTTGTGTAGCCTCGAGTGGGAAGTGAAAAAGCACCGTATTTTATTCTGTAATCATTGTGAAAAATGGATTCGTCACTGTAGGCTTCGTCGTTTAAATACCAGTTGACTTCCTTATTTCTATTATTCAGCAACTTTAATGAATTGATTGTAGATTGGTTGTCATAACCAGAACTGTAACCCAATTCTGCCCTTTTGGCAATGGCTATAAATTGAATGTTTTTAGATTGTTGAACTTCTACTTTTTCAGTTTGCAAATTTCTACTGAAATAGATTTTCACCTCTTTGTTTTTTATCACCACATCTTCCTCACTATATTGTTTATAAAGCGCTTCAGCATAAGTAATATCCTCAGGTGTAGGCTTATCTTTTTGTGAAAAAAGCTGAAATGAAATGAGTAGTGTAAGAAGTAGAAATTGGATTTTCATACTAAAGGCATATTAAGAAAATGCTATTAAAACGAAGGCTATAAATTAAAATTGAAGACAAGTAAATGACTGTTTAGATTGCTTTGAATTTTTTATGCAAATTAAGATAAAAACTGAAATAGATTTAGGCATAAAGCATGAATTTAAAATAGAAAAAAGGATATCGTTTCTTTTGGTTAATAAGTAACGCCTTCGGTATATTTCCAGCGTTTATGGGACCAAAAGTAGAATTCAGGATTTTTCAATATTTGATGTTCTAACAGGTTGAAATAGGTTTCTGTAATTTCATAATTAGCAACTTTTTTTGGACTTGTTGTAATTGGTACAAGTTCGACTTCATAAAAGCCACGTTTAATTTTGTTAATTTTCATAAAACTAACACTCAAATCCAGCCGTTTTGCCATCATTTCTGCACCAATAAAAACTGGTGTTTCAAGACCTAAAAAATTCACCCAATATTTTATATTTTTAATTTTAGGAGACTGATCAGCTATCATGCCATAAATGGACATTTGGTGTTTTGCTTTGTGCTTAATCATTAATTTAGGCAGGATATCTTTATCAATCATTTCCACACCAAATCTGCTACGGATTTTTAAAATTAAATTGTTCAGTGCGGTATTTTTCTGTTTTTTATAAACGCCAAATCCTTTGGAAACAAAATCGTACAAGGTAAAAGCCGAAGAATACTCAAAGGTGTTGTAATGCGCATATAGAAAAATAATGGACTTATTTAGTTCTTCAAGTTGAGTAATAACCTCAGGATTTTTGATGTGAAACCGTTTTAAAATCTCTTTTTCAGAAATACTCGTCATCTTAATAAGTTCGACAAACAAGTCACATAAATGCTTGTAATAGCCTTTAGCTATTTTTTGATGTTCACTTATGGTTTTATCGGGAAACACCAATTCGAGATTTTTTTGAACAACCTTTTTTCTGTATCTAACAATATAATAAACAATAAGATAGAACACATCTGAGATGAAGTACAACAGCCAAAATGGAAAAAGAGAAAGCAATTTGAAAATACAGTAAAATAAGCCGTATGATACTTTAGACATTGGTATTTCTAATTTTTGTCAAAAATAATTCAATTTTTTCATTTCTGATTTTTAAGCTAAAAATGCTGTTTATATCGTATTGATGGTCTTAATAGAAATCAAATATTTCCGTACTTTTGAAAACAAATAGTTTACGGTATGAGCGGTATTGCACCAGTTACGATAGTCATCATTTTGGCCAATGTTTTGATGTCTTTTAAAGGGTTTAAAGACTTTAATTTTTTTCATCAATACGCGTTTAAAATTGGAGACATCAAACGAGGTGAAAAGATACGTTTTATAAGTTCTGCATTTTTGCATGTCGATCAAACGCATTTGTTTGTCAATATGTTGACCTTGTATTTTTTTGCAGATCCACTGATATATATTTTGGGTGACGAAGGTTTACTAATTGTATACTTTGGAAGTTTACTTTTAGGCAATCTTTTGTCCTATACTTTTCATAAAGACGATTATTACTATACTGCTGTTGGTGCTAGTGGAGCTGTTGTTGGTGTACTTTTTTCCACCATTTTATTACAACCTGACATGATGCTTGGTTTATTTTTTATCATTCCTATGCCTGCATATGTTTTTGGAATCGGTTATTTGTTTTATTCCATTTGGGGTATGAAAAACAAACGCGATAATATAGGTCATGATGCTCATTTTGGTGGTGCTATGGGCGGTTTTTTCATCACACTTCTTCTTGCGCCTTGGGTACTTCGCGAACACTTGTTGATGGTTATTTTGCTGGCCTTACCAATCGCACTACTGTTTTATCTAAAGAAGCAAGGGAAGATATAGTTGTTATCTTTATTTAGGTTTTAATCTTAGATCTTTACAAAAAATAAATTAACTTATTGATAATCAATTATGGTAATAGTTGATTACATCTGCTTAAATCAACTCAAATTGCTTTCCAGGAAGTGGTCTCACAATCCCTTTTAGTTCCAACTGAAGCAAAGTTTAGACGTTGGAATATTGCACGATAAGGCTAAGGGATCCAATTCGGTTTTTGAAATAATTTTCAGTTGGTCTACAACGGTTTTTTCTTCATCATTTAAATCTGTAAAGAGTTCAAATTGAAAACTCTTTTTTGGTTTTTCGTCTATATTCCAGTCTAGTATATAAGGAATATCAGCGGGTGAAGTCAACATGAAAGCTTGTTGTTTTTTGATCAGATTGTTACACCCGATGCTCATCTTATCACTATATCTTCCCGGCAGTGCAAAGACTTCACGGTTGTAACTGTTAGCAAATTCGGCTGTGACCAAAGAGCCGCCTTTTTCTGCACTTTCGATTACAATGGTCGCTTCGCTAATTCCTGCGATAATTCTATTGCGTTTCAAGAAATTATTTCTATCAAATGGGTCGTCGCTACAGAAGTCTGTTAAAAACCCACCATTCTTGAGAATGGGCTCGACATATTTGCGATGTACTTTTGGATATATCTGATTTAAGCCATGAGCTAAGCAACCAATAGTTTGTAAATCATGATCTATGGCCTGTTTTTGAGCAGTAATGTCTGTCCCATAGGCAAATCCAGACACAATAATTGGATTGAATAGTTTTAAATCCGAGATTAGTTTTTTGGTAAATTGAATGCCATGTGTGGTGATTTTACGTGTACCAACTATGCTGATAATGTGTCTTTTGTTTAAATCTACATTTCCTTTTTGAAACAATACAATTGGGCCGTCTATACAATGTTTCAATTTGCTGGGATAGGCTTTATCTTTAAAATAAAGAAAATCAATATTATTATCCTCAATGTATCTTAATTCTCGTTCGGCCGCATCGGTATCAATTTCATTTTTTATTGCTTTAATGCGTTTGAGTCCTAAGCCATTTATCTTTTCAAGATGATGCGTTTTTTCTTTAAAAACATTTTCAGCAGAACCAAGAATTTCAATCAACTTCTTAGCGGTTGCATCACCAATATGTGGTAAACGGTGTAATGCCAGTAAGTAAATTTTTTCTTGTTCTGTCATGCGCTATAAAATTGTGGCTACATCTGTAAATTTCAATTTTATTTCTTCCAAACCTTTGGCGTCAAGCCAGTCCAAAAAACTCGTAACTCTTTTAGGGACCAGTTTTCCCCATAAAAATTTATTTCCAAAATGCGGTGACGTGAACTTTAGCGCTTTTAATAAATCGATATGAGCATCGGATTCTGGAATATGTGGTTTTAAAATTTCTATGGCTTCATTCTTAAAGGTCTGCGCAAATAGATAACCTTCTTCCGTTGCTTGTAAAAAGTCTTTGTACAGTTTATGTTTTGAAAGTATTTTTCGCTCATCGACAACTATGACAGGCGAATAGGAATAAGGTATGTTGTAATCACTCAGTTTAAAATTTGTAAGCTTTAGTCCTTTATTTTTTGCTTCAATGCCTTCCCAGTTTAAAAAAATCCAAGTAGCATCAGATTTTCCTTTTATTAGATTTTCCCAAATACCTAATTTTTCAGGATAAATGATTTCAAGTTTTCCTTCTCCGCCGTCATTTTTTATCATTTCTCTGACGATGCTGTCTTCGTAGCGAGCGTTGTATGAACTGTATACTTTGCCGTCAAGGTCTTTTGGAGATAATACGCTACCATTTGCCTTAACACTTATCGCACTCAAGTCATCTTGAAGTAACGCGGCGACAGCAATCATAGGAAAAGGTTTGGATTTGGTTCTGTAACTAATGACACTTTCCATAGGACAAAGTGCAAAATCGACTATTCCCAATTCGACCTTTTTTGCTGGTGTTACCGCATAGTTGTCAAAGGATGTATCGATAATTTCAACGTCTAAATCATATTTTTTATAAAAGCCTTTTTCTTGAGCAACAAAAAAACCAATGTGGTTAATGTTTGGTGTCCAGTCGAGTGCAATTCTTAATTTGTTCATAATCAAATATTGATAAGCCGTCAAAAATACAGAATCTAAATCTAATCCACAGATTCCAAAAAATCTGATGTTAGTCGTTTACAAGCAACTTATATGACTATTGAAATGTAAATGCTAATAGGAAAGCACATTTCGTTATCGACATAAAGTTTAGTACTATCCTTCGATCTTAAAAATTTAAAGCAAGTACATTAAATAGTTTAGCTTTGGAATCTAATAAGTTTTTGTAAGATTCCAGATATTTGATTTGAGATTCTATGAATTTTACTTCTCGACTATTTATTAAAAAAATAGAACTTTCGCCAAAGCTAAATTTACGTTCTTCACCGCGAAGTAAAACCTCATAATCATTTACAATGCTCAACGAGGCATCCAATTGTCGATTGTACGAAAGTATTTCGTTTTCGGTTGCGTTAATTTTATTGGCCAGGGTAGTGTTGGTAAGCTCTAAATCGTATTCAGCATCTTGGACTTTTACTTTGGCCATTCTTAAATCGCCTCGTTCTTTTCTTAAAAATAAAGGCAATTTAAATTGAAGTCCAAAGGTATATTCGCCAACATTGAAATCATCAATATTACTGACGTTTTCATTCAAAAAATTATACTTTAAATCCAATTGAGGTTTAAGCATTTCTGCTTTAAGTCGTCGTTCAATATTTAATTTGTCAAGCTTAAAATTTAGCGCTCTTAACTTTGGGTGGTTTTGAAGGTCATAATCCTCTAAAACTATCAAATTAGTGCTTAGCGTATTGTCAATATCGTCTGTTGTGATTTCTTGTGGATCAATGTTTTCTTCCAGCTCGAGGGGTATATTGTTGCCTATCCACAAGAAATTCGACAATTCTAATCTTTGTTTGATAAGTTTTAGATTGGATTTTTCTAAACTTAAAGCCCTAGATTGTTGTATAATACCAGCTTCTAAGGTGTCGATACCAGGTAAATCTCCTGTTAAAGCTCTCCGTTTTATGCCACTTAACCTTACTTCTGCCTGTTCTAAGGCATTTTGAAATAGTTGTACTTCCTTGTAGGCTACGTACCATTCAAAATAAGCAAGACTTGCTTCGTAAATGATGGCATTGACTTGTAATTGCCGCTCAGCTTCGTTAAGATCTTGAGTAATTTGTGCTTGTCTCAATCCCGCCATGCGGTCGTTGATAAATAAGCCTTGTCCAAGAGGAACAGAAATTCCAGCTTTGTACAATCCGTTTTCTGGAACACTGCGTTCAGGGTTTAGAAAGACACCTGAATTTCTCTCGAAACCAGCAGCTAATTCGATTCCAAACCAAGTGGGGATTTTAAAACTCGAATTTAAGATGTTGTAATAATCAGAATCTTTGAATTCTTTTGTGTCCCAGTCTATAGCAATTTTTGGATCAAATGCACCTCTGGCTTTTAGGAGTTTGGCTTGAGCTTCAGTGATTTTCAATTCCGCTTGTTTGGCAACAGGATGATTTTGTTTGACTAAGCCAAGATACTCGTCCAACGTCAGTACACTGACATCAAGTTGATTTTGGGCTTGAGTAAATCCATAAATTAAAAAACAAATAAATAATAGTCTCATTATTTTTTATCCTTTTTTGAGTCACCTTTGCCACCTTCAGGTAAATAATAGTCAGGAGGGAAACCATTTATTTGTCGCCATATTTCGTACCAAATGGCTACATCTTTGAGCAAGGCAAAAGTCTTTGCTCCAGAACCAGCCCTGATAACATCAGGCCATTTTTGATCTTCTAGATCGGGCTTTATTAGGACTCTATATCTTCCATTTGGGCTAATGTTTCGTTCTACAGCAACAACTTCGCCGCCATATGTTCCAAAGGACATGTTTGGCCAACCAGAAAAGAATATTGCAGGCCATCCATCAAAGATAATTCTTACTTTTTCGCCTTCATGCAAGAGAGGTAAATCGATAGGTCTTACAAACGTTTCCACAGCCAAATCGATTTGCAAAGGCATGATGCTTACAATTTCTGCACCTTCTTTAAAGGTCTCTCCAATACCGGCTTGAATAGCTCTGTTTATGTATCCATCTTGTGGTGCAGTAATGTATCTGATGCCTTGTCTAAATTCGTAATTGGAATACATATTTTCTAGCTTGGCAACATCTGCTTCTGTTGTATATTTTGATGATAATGCACTGGCTCTATCGCTTTCAGCTTTTGCGATTTTGTTGTTATATTCAGTTTTTACTCTATTTATTTCAATCTCTGCATTGAGCACTTCGTTTCTGCTTTCAAGAAGTTTCTGTTGTTGCGATACTAATTTCGCTTGGCTTAGCTGAAGTTTTAATTCTTTGTCCTCACGATCTACCCTAGATTTTAATCCTTCACTCTCCAAAGTGTCTGTTCGATCAAATTGTTTTTTGGCAATACTAATTTGAGTTTTTGCTGCTTCCAGATCAATACTGTCACTTACTACTTTAAGATTTGCCTGGATGAGTTTATTTTGAGCCTGTTTCAATTTTAGCCTTCTTTCAATTTTAAGACCTTCGATATTCTGAAAGAGAGACTGTGCTTTTTGTTCGTAAGATTTTTGAGAAAAAGCTTTAGAATTGATTTGTTTTTTAGTCCTATCTAAAAGGAGCGTGTCAAAATATTCACTTTTTACTTCTGATATAAATACAATTGTATCGCCTTTTCTTATGGTATCACCCTCTCGAACATACCATTTTTCTACTCTTCCGGGTATCGCAGATTGTATGCCTTGTGGTCTTTGGCTGGGGTCCAAAGTTGTTACAGCACCACTTCCTCTGACATTTTGAGTCCATGGCAGAAACATAAATATTAAGAAAATAATGAGGATGGCCGTCATTAGTTTGTTGAAGGTGAGAAATCTAACACGATTACTTACATTCTGCATAGAATTGAACTCGTTAAGTTCTTCTTGATTATCGAGATTGTTTTTTGAGATGTTCAGCATAGTTATACTAATTTTCCGTTGTTAAGTTTGATAACTCGATTACAATACTTATTCCAAATGTGATTTTTGCTTGCTACAATTACAGTCCACTTGTGTTTAGGGTCGAAAATGTACCTTGTTATCGCATCTATTTCTTCACTGTCAAACTCATTAAGAGCATCTTTTAATATCAATACCTTTGGATTAATGACCAAAGCCCTAGCTATGACAATTTTTCTAGACATGGTGTAGGTTAGTTGTTTGCCGTCTGTCGTGATGTGGGTTTCTATGCCTTTTGGTAAAGTTTTTATAAACTTGTTAATACCTAATACCCGACAAACTTCATTTAACCTTTCTTCTGATATTTCGGGATTGTTAAATGTAATATTTTCTCTAATCGTTCCATCGAAAGGCGAGTTGTTTGGAAAAACAAAACCAATAAAAGACCTGTAATGTTTGTTGTTTATGTTTAAGGCATTAACATCATTGACAAGCAGTTGTCCTTCACATTTAATGACTAAACCAGCAATAACTTTGAGGAGCGTCGTCTTGCCAGAACCACTTGAGCCTGTTACCAGAACACCTTCACCTTGATCAATTTTAAGGCTGATTTGATTCAATACTTTTTTCTCAGAATTTTTGTATTCAACGCCTAGATCATTCAATTCTAAATTAAAGTCTTCTTCTCGATTCAGAGGTTTGTTAGTTGAATCGATATCTAAAGGTAAATCGGTGACTTGGCCAATTTTTTCAGTTGAAGTCAATACGTCATAGACACCCTCTAAACCTAGAATTAATTTTTCGACAGAACTAATCATTAAAAGAATAACAATCTCTGCAGCAACAAATTGACCAATATTCATTTGTTGATTGATAACCAAAAGCCCACCAATAATTAATAAAGCAGCTGTGACTAAGGTTTTAAAACCAATCATTTTGAAGAACTGCAATTTTAATATTTGAAAATGATTTTCTCTTGCCTCTAAGTACTTCATCACCAATTGATCATTTTTTTTAGTAGATAAGGTGTAGCTGTCAATCACTTTAAAACTGTCAAAATTTCTCGCTACCTCTTCGATCCAATGCGCGGTTTTATATTTCATTTTAGATTCCAATAAACTGGTTTGAATGCCTTTTGGAACACTAAATTTAAATACAACATATAACAACACTACTAATAACACACCAAAAAAGATGAAAAACGGATGGTAAAAAGAGAGAAGTATAAGTCCGAATGTTATTTGCAAAAAGGCTTCAGAAAAATCTATAATGGCTTTAGGCAAACCTTTTTGAATTGTCAGTGTATCAAAAAATCGGTTGGCTAATTCCGGAGCATACAAGCCATCTAAGGCTTGGGATTGCATTCTTGGGAAACGGTATATCAACTCGAACGAAGACCTGGCATAAATTCGCTGCTGCAAATCTTCCGCAACTCTTAATTGCATGTATCTAATAATGCCTTGGAAAACTACCCCAAGAAGTACTAGTAGAATCAAAATAACGATAGATGCGTTAAACTGCCCACCGACTACTAGATTGATCGTAGCTTGGACACCTAATGGTAAGGATAAACCAACAAGTCCAGAAAAAGCAGCATAGAGCAAAATCTTATAAATGTCTTTCTGCTCAAGTTTCATTAAATTTAAAAGTCTCTTCCAGGGTGTCATTTTGAATTTGTTTTGATATTTAAAACACTAATTAAGATGTTTTTCAAAAAATAATAAACATCAGAATCGTCTTTGTGTTCTGTAATTGTTTTAAAATGGCTACGCATAAAGTGTTGATGAAGTGCACCCTCAACCATCTGACATGCCAAAGATTTAGGATAGTTGTATTCTGGGTTTATGCCTTCAATCATTTCGGCAATTCGAAGGTTTAATCTTTTGTAAATCTTGAAGTTACCTTCATCGTTATCGGAATCTACATGCTTGTTATGATAGGACTTGGTAAATTCTGAAATGATAATGTCTCTTAATTTTAGTTGGTTTAAGCTGGAATACGAAGAAATGTTTTCTGGCTTAAGCGTGACAATTTTCAAAGCTTTAAACAACCTTTTTACTGGATCTTTTATAGAATTTGTTTCAATAACAACCCGATATTCCAAAATGCCCCAATATAAAGAAGACAGGTATTGTAATAATTTGTATTTGTTTTCAAAATACCTGTAAATTGAACTTTCATTAGAATTGATGCACTTCGCTAGTTTCTTAAAATTAAAGTCTTCTAAACCAAGTTCTTGTATTAAAATGATGCTATTGGAAACAATGTTTTGCCCTAATTCCGAACTCTCAGGGTCTTTAAGATAGACCTTAGGATTTACGTTTATTTTTATACTTGAAAGTAAACTTTCCATTGATGTGATTAAACATCACAAAATTAATAGTAATACTTTTATGCAGGTGTTAAAGCTTAGCTAATTGTTATCTTTTTAAGGTATCCTAAAAATCACGTTGATGATTTCAATTGAAAAAATAGATTTTTTAATTCATCAAAAATTGATAAATTGCTATTAAGAATAAAAACAAACTGTGGTCATTTACCCGTTCATTGACCTTTATAATCGTAGGGGTATTAAACACCGTGTTAATCCGACAAGAAGACCTTGGTACTTGGAAAAACTACCTCGGATACATACTCCTAATAGTTGGAATTGTAGATTTGTTTTTCTTAGCAAAGTATTACTTCAAAAAGAATAAAAGTAATGACGAATAACACGCAATTCTATTTACAAAGCTTTCTCAAAATTCATTGCCGTTTCAATTAATGCTAAATGCGAATAAGCTTGCGGAAAATTACCCAATAATCGCTTGGTTTTAAAGTCTATGTCTTCACTAAATAAGCCTAAATGGTTAGAATAGCTGAGCAAGGTTCTAAACTGCTTCAAGGCTTGTGGTGTTTTACCAATTTTATTCAAACTGTTTATGTACCAAAACGTACAAATAGTAAAAGACGATTCTGGTAGCCCAAAGTCATCTTTGTTTTTGTAGCGGTATAATAAACCGTCATGCGTAAGTTCTCTGCCGATGGCCTCTACAGTTTTTATGAATTTCGGGTCTCTTGCAGGTATAAAGCCATAAGATTCCATTAATAAGACCGATGCATCCAAATCTTTAGAGTCATATGACTGCGTAAAGGACTGAACGTCTTCATTCCATGCATTTTCGAGAATATCTTGTCTTATTTCTTTTTCCAATGCGTCCCAACGCTCTAGCTTAGATGTTTTTCCTAACATTCTGGAAACTTTAATTGCGCGGTCTATAGCAACCCAGCATAATACTTTGGAAAAAGTGAAATGTCTATCTTCTTCTCTAAATTCCCAAATACCTTTATCAGGTTCTGTCCAATGTTTTCCTACTACCCATGCAATTCCTTTGGTAATGGTCCAGAGTTCTTCTTTATTGTCTATATCACAATTAAACTTGACAAGCTCTTGATAAATAACATCCATCAAGATGCCATAAATATCATTTTGTTTTTGTTTGTAGGCAGCATTTCCAATTCGAACAGGATTTGAAT
>JAUIFC010000128.1 GCA_030429455.1 Bacteroidia bacterium
ATATGTTAGGATTAAAGGGTTATGCAGATATGACTGATTGTTTTGAAACATTTACCTATCACAAATGCATCAACCATAGCGTTCAATTTAATATCTTTACCGAAAAATATTTTTTATGGATAAAGCACCGGATTATAAAAAACAGGCAATGTTATATGGTGTTATTTTTGGTTTATACTCATCCCTTTTGTTGTACTTTGATTATAAATTCAACATTGAAAAAACGACTTTAATGTCACTATTAAGTTTTACCATCGCTGTCTTGCTTATTTTTTTTCCTGTTCATCAATTTAAAGTAAATAATTCAAATTTTTTGAAAATTTCGGATGCATTAAAAATTGGTTTGATTGTTGGTGTCATTGGCGGATTGATGTATGCGGCTTATACCTATTTTCATTATAATCAACTCGATACGGAGTTTGTAACACAAGCGACTATCGAAGCAAAGGAATCTCTAAAAAACAATCCTAACAATTTCTCTGAAGAAGAATTAAAGGCATCGGAAGAAATGGTAACTTCTTTTGTATCTCCATTTTCTTTTGCTACAATAAATTTGATAGCAATGTTGTTTAAAACATTTATTATTTCATTGGTTTTAGGACTTGTCAAAAAAAGTTAGATGCTGGTTAGTATTGTTATCCCTTTATTAAATGAAAATGAATCTTTAGAAGAATTACATTCTAGTTTAAAACAGGTTTTAATAGACAATAATTATAGCTATGAAGCCATTTTTATAGACGACGGAAGTACCGATAGCTCATGGAGCGCCATTAAAGAACTTAGCAGAAAAGACAATCATATTAAAGGTATTCGGTTTTCTAAAAACTATGGAAAATCTCAAGCTCTTCATGCTGGTTTCAATCTTGCCAAAGGCGATGTTGTGATCACAATGGATGCAGATTTGCAGGATGACCCCGAGGAAATTCCTGAAATGATCGAAATGCTTTTGAGCAAAAATTATGATCTTATATCTGGATGGAAAAAGAAGAGATTCGACTCTTTGTTTTTAAAAAATATTCCATCAAAGGTTTTTAATTATGTAGCGAGAAAGACTTCAGGAATTCAATTGAACGATTTTAATTGTGGACTAAAAATTTATCGGAAAGATGTTGTAAAAACGATCGATGTCCGAGGAGAGATGCACAGGTACATACCGATTTTAGCAAAAAATGAAGGATTTTCAAATATTGGCGAAAAAATAGTGAAGCATCAAGCAAGAAAATACGGAAAATCAAAATTTGGTGCGGCTCGTTTTGTAAACGGATTCTTAGATTTAGTATCTTTATGGTTCTTTACAAAATTCGGCAAAAGGCCAATGCATTTTTTTGGTGCTTTAGGAGTATTGATGTTTATTGTTGGGTTTGGTTCAGCCTTTTATATTGGTGCGGCAAAACTCTACAAACTGTATAATGGATTGCCCACAATATTGGTTGTCAACAATCCATATTTCTATATCGCACTGACGAGTATGATTATAGGTGTACAACTTTTTTTAGCTGGATTTATAGGAGAATTAATACTAAATAATAACCAACATACAAACCGATATAACATATCAGAAAAAATTTAATCATGGAAAATACTTTTACTGAAAAGGCAAAACAATGGTTAAGCTCACCATTCGACACAGAAACACAAAAGGAAGTGCAAGAGCTGTTTGATAATGATTTAAAAACTCTTGAAGAAGCATTTTACACCAATATCTCTTTCGGCACCGGCGGTATGAGAGGTACTATGGGTGTAGGAACCAATAAAATAAATAAGTACACACTTGGCAAAAACACTCAAGGTATTTCAGAATACTTAAAAAAGGTATTTCCAGGCGAAACGCATAAAGTGGCGATTGCTTACGATTGCAGACACAACAGTAAGAGTCTTGGAAAAGTAGTGGCAGATGTTTTTTCTGCAAATGGCGTAAAAGTATATTTGTTTGACGATTTAAGACCAACGCCTGAGTTGTCGTATGCTTTAAAAAAATTAGATTGCCATTGTGGAATTGTACTTACAGCCAGCCATAATCCACCAGAGTATAACGGTTACAAGGTATATTGGCAAGATGGTGGTCAACTGGTTCCTCCTCAAGATGGCGATATTATTAACGAAATAAATGCCTTGGATTTTTCGGATATCAAATTTGAATCCAATCCTGAGCTTATCGAAATGATTGGTGCAGAAATGGACAAAGAATTTGTAAAGGATTCGGTTGAAAACGGTTCGCAAAACAACAGCAAAGAAGCGAGAGAAAATCTGAAAATTGTTTTTACATCTTTACATGGAACGTCCATCATGTCTGTTCCGCAAGTCCTGGAAGAAGCGGGATACACACAAGTAAAAATTGTTGAAGAACAAGCTAAACCCGATGGCGATTTTCCAACGGTTGTATCTCCTAATCCAGAAGAGCCTGAAGCATTGAAAATGGCACTCGAAAAAGCAGAGGAAACCAATAGCGATATTGTTATCGGAACAGATCCTGATGCAGACCGCTTAGGAATAGCGGTAAGAAACAGAGCTGGAGAATTAGAATTGCTTAATGGCAACCAAACGATGATTTTAATGACATGGTTTTTATTGGACCAACAAAAAGAAAACTTTAAAGGCAACGAATTCATAGCTTCGACCATTGTTTCGACACCAATGATGAAGGTTTTAGGCGATAGTTATGGTGTCGAATATGCAGAAACACTTACAGGTTTCAAATGGATTGCAGATCAGATAAAAGAAAGACCAGATCAATATTTTGTTGGCGGTGGCGAAGAGAGTTTTGGATTTATGGTAGGCGATTTTGTTAGAGATAAAGATGCCGTCACTTCCACTCTGCTTATTTGTGAAATTGCAGCAAAACTTAAATCTGAAGGTTCTTCAGTTTACGAAAAATTAATTCAGCTTTATGTGGAACATGGCTATTACAAGGAAAAATTAATTTCTCTCGTCAAAAAAGGAATTGAAGGGCAAAAACTCATCAAACAAAAAATGGAAGATTTACGAAATAATCCATTAAAACATATAGCCGGCGAAAAGGTGGTGTTGATAGAAGACTATCAAGCCTCTACTGCTCAAAATCTGCAAAACGATACACAAACTGAAATAGACATTCCAAAGTCCAACGTGTTAATTTATTACACCGAAAATGGAACTAAAGTTGCTGCCAGACCAAGTGGTACGGAACCAAAGATTAAATTTTACATGAGTGTAAACGAAACACTAGAAAAAGCTGAAGATTTTGATGCCGTTGGCAAAACTTTGGACAATAAAATTGAAAAAATCCTTAGCGAGTTAGGCTTGTAGGATTTTTCATTGATATAAAACGTCATTACAAAGACTATCTTCAGCTTCAAACGTTGATAGAATAAGGATTGTAATGACGTTTTATTATTAAAGATTTTAATAAAGCATCTGTACAAAAAACGGATTTTTTAAATCTATAATATTTGAACTCCTAAAGATATTAGAGCTTACAATTTATTGTTGTAAAAAACAGTCCTCTAACATTTTATACAACTCTGGGTGTTTACGTTTTAATAATTTTGGCCGCTCAAAAAAGTATTCTGAAGCAACAGCAAAAAATTCTTCTTTAGAAGTTCCTCCGTAATGTCTAATATCTGATTTATCATTATTAATGGCCTCCATTTTTTCGTGAATAAGGTTGAGCCATAACAACTGACTTTCACTATCAAAGAGGGCTTTTGGAATCCCATCGATAGCACCGTCTAACTTATCTAAAAGGTGAACAAACTCGTGAACACCCGTGTTTCCTTTGTCTGTTTTATTTTTAAATCCATGATGCAGTGCTCGTCTGGACAATATCATAGTATTGTTAAAACGACCTGTGCCAACCATCCCTCCTATTGTCCTATTTTTTGAGGTTTTGTTAAATTCTAAATTATAGTTAAAATAATCAGGATAGATGATTACTGATGTAATGTTGGGATACTTCCAATTGTCAAATGCGAATATGGGTATAATCGCACTGGAAGCAACTAGCAATTTATCTAAATCTTCTAATTCAAAATTTACGGCTTCAATAGTAACATAACCCAGAAATACCTGAATTTTCTTTAAAAAATCTTGCTTTTCCGTATGTTGTAATTTCTTATAAAACAACACATGTTCTTCCAACATGTCGCCCCAATGATCAGGAATTTCAACCGTTTTAGGACGTCTTTTTTTGGGTGATACCGCCAAGTAGACAAAAACTAAAACAACTAGGCTAATGACTATATATAGCATTTGTATGGTTTTATTTATAAAATTGAAAAAATAAAATAGTCGAAGTCTATTATGTTTTAGAAAGCCTTCAAGCAATTAATATTGTATGTGGCATACCAAAAAAAGAATCAGCTTCTCAAAACCCCTTCAATATCTGGCTTGAAATAATTAGGTCCTTTTAAAACCTTTCCATCTTCGCGATAAATTGGTTTTCCATCTTCGCCAAGTTTACTCATATTACTGCGTTGGATTTCGTCAAAAACTTCTTCAATCTTGTGTTGCATGCCATGCTCGATAATGGTTCCACACAAAATATAAAGCATATCGCCTAAAGCATCTGCCACTTCAACAAGGTCGTTGTTATTGGCTGCGTCAAGATATTCTTCATTCTCTTCGCGCATCAACTTGTATCTCAACAAGTTCTTTTCCATAGATAGTTTTGCCGTTGGCTCGGTATTCATCCCTAAACCAAAGGCTTTGTGAAAGGCCTCTACTGCTTCAATCGGTTTTTTAATCATTTTGTTCTCATATTTAGTTTAATATTTTGTCTAAAATAGACAAATAATCTTCCCTATTGTCCACAAAATTTTTGTCGGAAACATCGATAATTATGGTTTTAAATTTTGTTTGTTGCTTGATAAAATTCATATAGCCATCATTAATCTTTTCCAAATATTCCGCCGTTATATTTTGTTCGTAAGTTCTACCTCGTTTTTTTATATTTTCTAACAAACGGGTGGTGTTTTGATAAAAATAAATGTACAAATCTGGTTTAGGAATTTCCTTATAAATAATATTGAATATTTTTTTATACAATTGAAATTCCTCTGGCTGCAATGTAATCTGCGCAAAAATCAAACTTTTAAATAAATCGTAATCCGAAACACAAACGTTGGAAAACAAATCCAATTGCGCAATATCGTCAACCAATTGTTGGTGTCTATCTGCCAGAAAAGACATTTCAGTTGGAAAAGCAAAGCGTTTCGGATCTTTATAAAACTGAGGTAAAAAAGGATTATCCTTAAAACGTTCCAAAATAAGTTTTGCTTGATAATCGTGGCTAAACATTTTTGTAAACGTCGTTTTTCCTGCACCAATATTACCTTCAACACAGATATACATCAATTCCGTTTGAACGAGCTTAGGAAAATTTAAGGATATATCTACAACTTCAATTTCAGTTGAAGGCAATTCTGACTTTAATTGATGAACTGTTTTTTTAAGAATTGGATGCTCATGATTTGGGCAAATATCATTCAACGGATACAGGACAAAATCTCGTGAATGTAAGTGCTTATGAGGAATGGTTAAATCTTTCGCCTTAAAAATTTCATCTTCAAAAAACAATATGTCCAAATCTATAGGTCTATCCACATATCCATTATTTGCTCGTATTCTACCAGATTTTTCTTCAACAACTTTCAATTTATCAAGTAGTTGAGGAGCGGTAAGAATCGTATCGACCTCTATACAAGCATTGTAAAAAAAAGCACCATCAAAGCCAAAAGCTGGTGTTTTATACACTTTTGATACAGAAATAATTGTTCCTATTGTTTTAAATATTTGATGAATTGCAAAGTTCAAATAGGAAACTCTGCTATCTATATTGCTTCCTAAAGCGATAAAAGTCCGTGAATAGGTGCTCAATTTATTAAGAATAATTTATAACTTGCTGTATTTCAATAACAGACTAAGCCTTTATTTTTGCTTGCAATTTAAACTAAATCCCAATTTTGGAACATCCACATCGCAAAAAAGAAGCATTTTTTATATACATGATTTTGGCCGCATTGTTCATAGCTTCTCTTGTTGCCTCTAATCTGATTTTTAAAAAATTCTTCTACTGGGATTTCTTCGGCATTTATACCTTTGAAATTTCTGTGGGTATTTTACCTTATCCAATTACCTTTTTAATTACTGACACCATAAGCGAGATTTATGGAAAGAAAAAAGCAAATCAAGTCGTAACAGCTGGAATTTTTGCCTCTGTATTTTCGTTATGTATCATTTTAGTGTCTAATGCCATGACTGCAACAGACTGGTCTCCAATAAACGATGAATTATTTAATAAAGTATTTGGTGCAACGGGAATTGCTGTTTCGGCCTCTATGATTGCTTATCTATTGGCTCAATATATCGATATTTCAATTTACCATTTCTGGAAAAATTTGACCAAAGGAAAGCACTTATGGCTGAGAAATAACTTTTCGACCTTTACTTCTCAATTTGTAGATACCCTTGTTATTCTTTTGCTTTTATGCAGTTTTGGAGAAATTTCATGGGATAATTTTGCTGCGCTTTTGCTTTCTGGATTTTTGTTTAAAGCATTAGTTGCGTTAATTGATACGCCTCTACTCTATCTCATTGTCTATGGATTTAAACATCGGTTTGGATTAAAAACCAATGAAGAAATTGATTTCTTTGAGTAAAGTATAGAAACATTCCTATTTTATACTTAACACAAATCCTTACTCAACTAAAAACAATTTCCTAAAGTATATATTTGCAAAAATTTTTGGAATGCATAATTCTGTCAAGCCCT
Organism: Bacteroidia bacterium; assembly: GCA_030429455.1. Lineage (GTDB taxonomy): Bacteria > Bacteroidota > Bacteroidia > Flavobacteriales > Flavobacteriaceae > Psychroflexus. The sequence continues at coordinate 6,749 of JAUIFC010000128.1, forward strand.
ATAAAAATTCTAACGACCAAAAGAAACAGCAAGTCGAACAGATGTTCGATAACATTTCTACGCATTACGATGGACTCAACAGAGTAATTTCTTTTGGCATCGACCAGTCTTGGCGTAAAAAGGTCATAAAAATGGTAAGTAGCACAAAACCCGTAAAGGTGATGGACGTTGCAACGGGGACAGGAGATTTGGCCATTGCCATTGCAAAAACAGAAGCGAAAGATATCATTGGCATCGATATTTCTAACGGTATGTTAGACGTTGGACGTCGAAAAATTAAATCTCAAAATCTTTCTTCAAAAATAAAAATGGTTCAAGCAGATTCCGAAAATTTGCCCTACGAGAATAACACATTCGATGCGATTACTGTTGCTTTTGGTGTAAGAAATTTTGAAAATCTCGACAAAGGACTTAAAGAAATTTGCAGGGTACTAAAGCCTGGAGGAATATTTGTCGTTCTGGAGACTTCAAACCCTACTAAATTTCCCTATAAGCAAGGATACAACTTTTACAACAAATTTATTTTGCCACTCATCGGAAAGTTATTTTCTAAAGATAAAAGTGCTTATACTTACTTAAGCGAAAGCGCTTCCGTTTTCCCATTTGGTGAAGCTTTCAACAATATTTTAAGAAAAAATGGGTTTATTAATGTTGAAGATTTTCCTCAAACATTTGGGGTTGCCACAATTTATAAAGCATCAAAATAAAATATGTTTTTCCAGTCTCTGTATCATTCTGTTTTTCAAATAGATCATAAAAATTATAACACACTGTTACGTGTGTTTGTTCTCTTTTTTGTGTTGTTTTTTTCTGTTCCAAAAGCGACAGCTCAAGGCTTCTTTAACAAAGAGAAAGTAGAAAACAATAGAAATTATTTAGACCAAAGGCGATGGTCATGGGGGTATTATTTAGGTTTTAGCAACTTAGATTTTAAAATTGACAGATTTGAAGAAGCAGACCAAATACTTGTAAACAAGAATATTGGATTTAACGTTGGTCTGATTGGCAATGTGAAACTTCATAAATATTTGGATTTGCGGCTAGAACCTGGTGTGATTTTTTCCAACCGGAGTTTCGAATTTACTCAATTTGGAGACGATCTCCTTTCTAGAAACAGAGAAACAAGGTCTTCTTACATTTACATTCCTTTGGTACTAAAAGTCTCGACAAAAAGACTAAATAATTTTAAACCTTTTGTAAGCGGCGGTATTGCTTATGTCAATAATTTAAGTGGTAACGAAAATAGTCCTGATGACAATGCCGTGAATCAATTTAGATTGAAGACGTCTAACTATTTTTATGAGATTGGTTTTGGTTTCGATTTCTATTTGGAGTATTTCAAATTTACCCCTTCGATAAAAGGTGTTTTTGCGATTAATAATGAGCTTGTGCCAGACAAAGACCCAAATAGTCCTTGGACAAGCAATATTGACAACTTGGCAACCAGAGGCATTTTTATCAACTTTTCATTTCAATAGTTCTTCGCTTAAATTCGTTCAACATAATAGATGTTGCCATGGCAACGTTTAAGCTTTCCGTTTTGTTATCCGATCCAAAATGAGGTATTGTTAATGGCGAAGACATCGAAGAAATCTCCTTTGATACACCGTGCGATTCACTGCCCATCACAAGAATTGAATGCTGATTTAATTCTGCAGAATAAACAGATTCACCAGTCATTTCGCTCGAATAGATTTGCAACCCACTGGACTGCAAAACTTGAGGCAAATCCAAATAATGCAAGCTTACCCGAGTTAAAGACCCCATTGTGGATTGAACAACTTTTGGATTGTAACAATCTACGGTTTCCTTGGTACAAATAATATCTCGCACATCAAACCAATCGCATAATCTAATGATTGTTCCTAAGTTTCCTGGATCGTTTATCGTATCTAAAGCAAGTGTCAACGCATTGTACTTTAATGCTTTAACCTGCTTTATTTCAAACACAGCTAGAGCAATTTGAGGTGTTGATAGAAAGCTTAAACTTTTTAAAGTTGCCAAATCAACTCTTCTCAATTTTTCTTCTGAAACATCAAAAACATCTTCTAGACTGTAAAGTCGAACAAGTTGGTAGTCGCTGTTCAAAAATTCATTGATAACCTTTACGCCTTCAACTACAAAAAGTCCATTCTTGTAACGGTATTTTTTATATTTTAGACTTTTTATTTGTTTTTGCTCAGTTTTACTTACTTTTTGCATGGTATTTTTTAGACGTAATCGTTTTCAATTGAAATTTATAACAACAAAAATATCATTTCTTTTTGTCATCACTTACATCATGGTGTCTTGTAACTCGACGAAACGTGTCAATGACAATGAATTTTTAATTACCGATAATACCATCGATACTGGGATTGATACCATAAATCAAAATACGCTTAAACCTTATTTAGACTTACAACCAAATTCAAAATTTCTATTTGGTATTCCCTTAAAACTACATTTGTACAATCTTGCAAAACCATATCCAGATTCTGCGTTTCTGCGATGGCTGACTAAAAAACCTAAAAGACAAAAGCGCCTGACAAATTTCCTTTCGGAAAAACAATTAAAAAACTTAGGTGAAGCTTACATCGGTCTAAATGAAGGCCTAAAAAAAAGTGGGCAAGCGCCTAGTATTCTTGATGAAAATAAGATAAATAAAAGTCTGGAAAATTTAAAAGGCTGGTATTACAACCATGGTTGGCTAAATGCAAAAGTAGAATATAATGTGGAAAAAGATTCAGCTAAGAAAAAGGCTGAAATATTTTACAAAGTTGAACCCGACCAAGCCTATTACATAGACAGCATAAGCAGAAATATTTCGTCAAAGGATGTTGATTCTTTGTACAAAAACATTCAGAATAGCGCATTTATCAAAGAAAGACAACAATTTATTACCGAAAATTTTAACCAAGAAAGACTAAGAATAGAACGGTATATGAAGAATAACGGTATCTATAATTTTGACAGAGAATACATCAGTTTTATTGCCGACAGCATAAAAGACGATGCCCATCAAATTGATATCGAATTGGTTATAAAAGATAGAGAAGTGAAAGAACTAGACACGACACTTCAATATCCATTTAAAATTCATCATATCACACAAGTCAATGTTTTTACAGACTTTACGACGGACGAAAAATACATCGCAAAAGACTCTGTAAGATATGGTAACATGACATTTTTTGCTAAAGAAAAAATTAAGGTAAGTCCAAAAATTTTAGCTGATGCCATATTTATAAAGAAGGATGATGTTTTTCGAGATCAAGACAGGATAGATACCTATAACCGATTTTCCAGCATCAGGGTTTTCGAATATCCAGACATACGATATCAAGCAGACCCAAGAACAGAAGAGGACAACGATTTGATAGCCAATGTATTTCTTACTCCTAAAAAGCGCTTCAATTTTTCTCCAAACTTTGAAGTTTCTCAAAGTAATATTCAAGATTTTGGTATAGGTTTAAACACATCGTTTCTGGCAAGAAATGCCTTAGGGCTCGCTGATATTTTAAAACTTTCGTTTAGAGCAAATTTAGGCTCTTCTAGCGAAGTTGCCAACACGCAGGATCAATTATTTAACATCAATGAGATTGGTGGAAGTTTGAGTTTAAGTTTACCAAAAATTGTGTTTCCATTTTCTAAAAAACTGTTTAAAAGAAATAATACGCAACCTTTTACAAGGTTTACCTATGGCTTTAGCACACAAGAAAATATTGGTTTAGATCGACAAAATCATACGTTCAATTTGGAATACAATTGGAATCCTAACAGAAAAACATCCAAAGGACTTTCGTTAGTAGACATTCAGTTTGTCAACAATTTAAATACGGATAATTACTTTAATATTTTCACCAATTCGTATAACGAATTAAATGACATCTCTCAAGATAATTTAGGCCAGGTAAATCCTGACTTTGTCAATCAAAATAATGATTTAATCATCCCTTCAGGCACCGATGGCTTTATTGCTCAAGTCGAAAATAATGACATTGCCCTTAATCCAGATGAGACAGAAACCTTTAACAGCTTAGTAGAAAGAAAAGAGCGATTAAGTGAAAATAACCTGATCATCGCTTCAAATTACACCTACGATTATTCCACCAGAGAAAACATAAACGATGAAAACTTTTTTCAGTTTCGTTCCAGATTTGAAATTGCAGGAAATTTGATGCAGGCTTTAAGCCGTACATTGAACTTGCAAAAAAACGACAATGACCAATTTTTGATGTTTGACGTGCCTTTTTCTCAATATGCAAAAGTAGAATTGAGCTATATAAAGCATTGGGATTTAAACAACAAAAACATTTTGGCAACAAGACTTTACGGCGGAATTGCTTTGCCTTATGGAAATTCCAATTCTATTCCATTTGCCCGAAGTTTTTTTGGCGGTGGTCCAAATGACAACAGAGGTTGGCAACCATATGATTTAGGGCCTGGAAAAACAAATGGTGTAAACGATTTTAACGAAGCAAACTTTAAATTATCATTCAATTTTGAATACAGGTTTAATGTTTTTGGCAGTCTTAACTCTGCATTGTTTATAGACGCAGGAAACATTTGGAAT
>JAUIFC010000129.1 GCA_030429455.1 Bacteroidia bacterium
AATTTTTTTCCTTAAAATTTAAACTTGACACTTGACACTTCAAACTTGACACTTGATACTTTACACTTCAAACTTCAAACTTGAAACTTGACACTTCAAACTAAATATCATAGATCTTTTCAAACAAATCTTTGTAAATCGCTTTAACTGCTCGACGTTTTAACTTCATGGTTGGTGTAAGATGACCAGCATCTATGCCCCATTCATCGGGAGTTAACTCAAACTTTTTGACCTGTTCCCATTTTCCGAAATTGACGTTATAATGGTCTATTTCTTCTTGATATCGATCAATAACTGCTTGTTGAGATATCAGGTCTTTACGATTTTTAAAGTTTATCTCATGACGATGAGCCCATTCTTCAAGAAATTCAAAATTTGGCTGAACAAAAGCTGCCGGCATTTTTTGACCTTCACCAATGACCATAATTTGTTCGATAAATCTGGATTGTTTCATTTTGTTTTCAATCACCTGAGGTGCTACATATTTTCCGCCAGAAGTTTTAAACATTTCCTTTTTACGGTCTGTAATTCTTAAAAAGCCTTCAGCATCAATTTCGCCAATATCACCAGTATGAAAATAACCGTCTTTTAAAACTTCATTTGTTTTTTGCTCATCCTTGTAATAGCCCATCATAACTTGAGGGCCTTTGACCAATATTTCACCATCATCGGCTATTTTGACTTCGGTGTCTGCAATAGGTTTTCCAACCGTTCCAATTTTGAATCCTCTATTTCTCTCGTCGTTCACAGAAACTACAGGAGAAGTTTCTGTTAGACCATAACCTTCCATCACTTTGATATTGGCAGCGTTAAAAACACGTGCTAACCTCGGTTGAAGTGCTGCACTTCCAGAAGCAATGACTTTTAAATTACCTCCTAGTGCTTCCTGCCATTTGCTAAAAATTAGTTTTCGAGCTAAGCCCAATTTCTTTTCGTACCACCATCCATTTTGTCCATAAGGTTTAAATTTTAATCCAACTTTTACAGCCCAAAAAAACAAGGCTTTTTTGATTCCTGTAAGATCTGCTCCTTTTGCAATAATTTTGTCATACACCTTTTCTAGAAGTCGAGGCACTGCGGTCATAACATCCGGTTGAACTTCCTTCAAATTGTCACTGATGGTTTCTAAGGATTCTGCATAATGAATGCTTACACCATTATACTGGTACATGTACAATAACATACGTTCATAAATGTGACAAACTGGCAAAAAACTCAAAGCAATAGACTTACCAACGACAATTGGCAACCTATCTGTACTGTAAATGGCATTTGTTGATATATTCTTATGAGATAGCATCACCCCTTTAGGTCTGCCAGTTGTTCCTGAGGTATAAATTAGTGTTGCTAAATCGTTTTCGTTTACACGACCCATTCTGTTTTTCACCTCGTCTTGAAGACTAATATCACTGCCTAATTCTAGTACTTCCGTCCAGTGGTTTGCGCCATCAATTTCATCAAAGGTATAAACGCCTCTTAAAGATTTCACTTGGTCTTTAATGCTTAGGACTTTGTCTAAAACTTCTTTGTCGGAAACAAAACAGTAAACAGATTCACTATGATTAAGAACGTAGGCATAATCTTCTTTTGAAATTGTAGGATAGATGGGAACGTCTTGAGCACCAAGTTGCATAACGCCGATATCGACTATATTCCATTCTGTTCGGTTGTTTGTTGAAATAATTGCAACTTTGTCATTGGCATTTACGCCAAGTTTTAGTAAACCTCTGCTAATGGCATTTGCCTGATCAACATATTCTTGTGTCGAAATAGATTTCCACTCACCATTATATTTGGTTACAAGTGCTTTATCTAAATTATATTTTTCTAATTGGTAATAAGGAAAATCAAAAAGTCGTTTTACTTCAATCATTTAATTAAAATTTAAAATAAAAGCAAAGTATAAATTTTATTAATATAAAACTAATTTACAATTAACATTTGGGTTAATATTATAAGTTTGCACTCAAAATTTGAGGCCATTTTAAAATTAAAAATAAAAAAATCGGTCTGTATTCTAAAAAATGAATGAAGTACAATCTAAAACTTTTTTTTGGCTTTTTTTTGATCTACGCTATTGGAATTTATGCACAAGAGACTAAAACAAAACAATATTCGATCGAGAAAAAGACTGAAAAAGCAAAAATAGATGGTATTCTAGATGATGATGTTTGGAAAGACCTACCGATAGCCAAAGGTTTTACTCAATTTTCTCCAGCAATTGGCATTGAAGAAGAGGAATACAGAAGAACAGAGGTCAAGATGTTTTACAACGACAAAGGCATCTATCTTTCCGCTATGCTTTATGATGACCCTGAACTTATGATGAGTCAAATTACTCAACGCGATAATTTTGGCCAAACCGACTTTTTCAGATTGGTTATCAATCCAAATAACGATGCTCAAAACGACACAGAATTTCTTGTTTTTAGTTCTGGCGCTCAGGCCGATGCCATCTCTGCCCCAAGTATTGGAAGAGATTTTGGATGGAATGCGGTTTGGGATAGCGCTGTAAAACATACTGAAAATGGATGGCAGTTGGAGATGATGATTCCTTACAGAAGTCTCCGATTTCCTGAAATTGAAGTTCAAACTTGGGGTGTACAATTTCGCCGATCGTTTAGAAGAGAACGTTCTGAATATTCATGGAATCCTATTGACCCGACAAAAGGATATTCAGGCATTTATCACGGTGAATTGGTAGGTATTAAAGATCTAAAACCACCTTTTAGACTTACCCTATTCCCGTTTACAACCCTTATTGGAAGAGCTTCAGAAAATGGAAATGAATCTGAACTTCGGTTAGGCATGGACATAAAATACGGGATAACAGATAACATTACGCTAGATGCGACACTTATACCTGATTTTAGTCAAGCGAGGTTTGACGATTTGGTGTTAAACCTTGGTCCTTTTGAACAGACATTTGCGGAACAGCGCCAATTTTTTACAGAAGGTGTAGATCTGTTTACACGAGGTGACTTGTTTTTTTCGAGACGTATCGGAAGTGCTCCGACAGGTAGCGTAACGCTTAACGAAAATGAGGTAGAAATAAATCGACCCGATGTTGTCAACCTAATAAACGCCACAAAAGTTTCTGGCCGTTTGCAAAATGGATTGGGCATCGGCATCCTGAATGCAGTAACCGAAGAAACCAAGAGTAAAGTACAAGACACCATTACTGGCGAAATAAGAAAAGAAACGGTTGAGCCTATTGCCAATTACAACATCCTTGTGCTGGATAAGCAATTCAACAGAAATTCGTCTGTAACGCTTATCAACACAAACACAACGCGTTTTGGAGATTTTAGAGATGCAAATGTCACTGGCGCTTTGTTTGACTTACAAACCAAAGCCAACACTTACAGACTAAGTGGTGAAGCTAAAATGAGTTATGTCAATCTTGTCGGAGAATCCCAAACTGGATTCAGTTCTGAGCTGAGTTTTGCAAAAGTTTTTGGCAATTACCGTTACTTTATAAGGCATAATTTCGCCGATGACATTTATGATATTAATGATTTGGGGTTACAGTTTAGAAATAATTTTAACAATATCACAGCTGGCGCTTCGTATGAAATTTTCGAACCTACGGAACATTTTCAACGTCTAGAGTATTCTATACGAGCCAATTATAGACGACTCGCCATACCTTCAACCTATACTGGTTTAAGATTAAGGTCAAGATTTTTTGCAACAGCTTTAAGTCTTGACACTTTTGGCGCAAACATCAGGTATAACCCAGGGAAACAATATGATTTTTTTGAAGCTAGAACCGATGGTAGATTTTTTATAAATGAAAATTTTATTGGCGGAGGAGCTTTCTTTTCGTCCAACTATAACAGAACATTTGCCATAGATTTCAATTTTGACCTGAGCACATTTTTAGACCCTGAAAGACCTTCATTTAATTATAATTTTGAAATTGAACCCAGAGTGAGGTTTAATGACTATTTCTTTATGGTTTACCGTTTTAACTATACAAAAAGACGTGACGATTGGGGTTTTGCAACTTTTCTTGAAGATGAACCAATTTTTGGTGAAAGAAATAGAAGAATTGTTGAAAATAGCATAAGAGCAAACTACAACTTTAATCAAAATAACGGTCTGTCGCTACAATTTAGACATTATTGGGACAATGTGATTTACGACCCTTTTATGTACAACCTGAATACAAATGGAAGAATAGTTGAAAATTTAGACCTTCCCAAAACAGCTTTAGACAATAATCCTGATGTGAATTTTAGTACATGGAATGTCGATTTAAATTACGTTTGGCAATTTGGTCCTGGAAACTTTTTAACTATACTGTATAGACAACAACTTTTTGAAAACGGAGACAATGCCAATTTGAATTTTTCAGGAAGCTTAGATTCCCTATTTCAACAAAATTTACAACACACGATTTCTATTCGCTTGCAATATTTTATCGATGTGAATGATGTGAAGAATAAGTACTTTAAACGCAGCTAAAAGCTATTATAAATCAGCTTTTTAGGATCTACTGAAAACCCAATAGTTAATATGTTTTACACACAACAACTAATGAATATGTGCAAGGCTTTTCTTTGAACTCAAAATATTGTCGTGCTTTCATATATCATTCTATTTTACTAATCATCACTTTACTTAAGAATGCATTTTCTTTATGAAATTCAATCTTTTAGCTGTGATAACTCGAAGTTGACTAAGGTTTTGACTTGTCGGATACTCTTCTTGTTTGCAGAAAGGTTTTATGACATGCTTCAAGACATTAAAATTAATCGTCTACGATAATACTTAGAAATCAAATAGTAGTTTCATCATATTCCAAATAATTACGCTTCACAAAATCCAGAGCGGCTTTTAAGATTTCGCCCATGTTGGAGGCCTTTTTGAAATTAACATCTTTTGTAAACTGAAATAAATCTTTGGCCAGCTGGGCCTCATTTGCTTTGGTTGAAATATTGTCATAGGACATGCTTTCAATAAGTAAATCAAAACGCCATTGGGAATCTAAAATTCTTTTGGCCACTTGAGACCGTTCTTCTTTTTTATATTGATTGACCGATTGTTCTTGCAATTGTTGTTGTACAAGCTTAACCATGTCCAAATTTTCTTTAAAAAACTGAGGCCTGTAAATGTTGAGTTTCCCTTCAAATGATTGCTGATCAAAATCTATGGCTCTAATTTTATAATCCACACGGTTAAAATCGTGCGTTGGTATCACTACATAATTGTACGAACGCATATCGCCGAGCAATCTTAACATACAACGTTCATTAAACTTAACAAACTGCTTTGCGATTTGAGATTTTTCCAATTCGTCGCAATTAGGCAAATATTCGCTTATAAAAACATCTCCAGGAATGCCTACAATATGTTCCTCGATTAGCGTATCTCTATGTACTAAAAAGTTTATGCGATTTGGCGCCAAAAGATGTTCCAACTCTAAGCCATATATTCTTGAGGCATCTGCTTTTTTGACATAAAAGTATATAAAGTTATCGTTCAACACGTTTCTAACCTTAATGCGAAAGGGTTTTGAATTTCCGAAAGTACAAAAGTCGATTTCATCGATATTAAGATGGTCGAGCTTATCGCTTTTTCCATCGGAATGCAAAATGGTATAGATTCGTTTTAGGTTTTCGTCTATTTCGATTCTTTCGAACTCTGGATACCAACACCTTACCCAAAGTGTGTCTTCCTCATTTTTGTCAAACACTGCTACAGAACCCGAAAAACGAAGCAAATCTTCGTAAAACACAGAAATTTTTGTTTCGCGATTGTATTTGTCTAAATATTTAGAAAGCGCTTCACTGATGGGATACGAAGGCTTTTTCTTTGACATATGGTTTTGTTGAGGCATGGTTTATCAATTTTAAGGCTTAAAAAACTTTTCTCTGTAAAGGGTCTTTTGTCATGTTCATTGTCTTCAACTGTTGAAAAGATAAAAAATATTTGACACCCGTTTAATGGTCTTTTTTGTTGTCATTCATTTTGATTTAAAAACGCTTTAGCTCTTTCCAAATCTTGAGGCGTGTCTATACCAAAACTATCTTCCGAAGTCTCTACCATTTTTATGGTTTTACCGTATTCTAGAAAACGAATGCATTCAATTTGTTCAGCTTCTTCCAGGTTGCGCATTGGCAAATGGTAAAAATCCAATATCGCTTGTTTCCTAAAGGCATAAATTCCTTTATGTCTATAATATTGGACATTGACACTTTTGTTACGATGGTAAGGAATTGGTGAACGCGAAAAATACAATGCAAAGTCGTTTTTGTCGGTAATGACTTTTACATAATTTGGATTTACAATATCTTCTTCGGCATTTAATTTGGTCTTAAGAGATGCTAAATCAATACTTTCGGCATCATTTTGATAAAATACATTCAGTAGTTTTTCCAAGCTTTCTTTGTCTGTAAAAGGCTCATCGCCTTGAACATTTATGACAATATCTGTTTCAATATGTTCAACTGCTTCTGCAATTCTATCGCTCCCACAGGAATGTTCCTTTTTACTCATGATCACTTTAGCTTGATGTTGCTTCAAATCTTCAGCAATTTCTTGACTATCTGTTACGACAAACACCTCATCAAACAAATTGGTTTGCAAAGTGCTCAAATACGTGCGTGCAATGACACTCATTCCTCCTAAATCTTGCAGCAATTTTCTAGGAAATCTAGAGGCTTGTAGCCTTGCAGGAATCATGGCAATGACGTGAAGTTTCTCGGTGTTCATAGGCTAAAAGTAATAAGTTTTTTGGACATAAATACATCCTGAAATCCAAAGGTTTCTTTTATAAAGTCTAAAGCTTTTGTCGAATAGAAAAACACATGAGTCGGATCGTCTTTGTAGTACCACTTTGAAAATTCTTCAACTGAAATTGAATTGGAAATAAAATTTGTTTTACAATATAATTTCCCATTGTCGACAAGTAAATTTTTCAAATGTTTAAATTCTTCAAAAGGCCTGTAAAAATGCTCCATCACTTCGCAACAGGTGATGAAGTTATAGGTGTAGTTTAGATAATCTTGACTTGGATAAAAGTAAGGGTCATAAAGTTTAAATCTGTAGCCTTTTTTTTCCAAAACAAAAGAAATGACTGGGCCTGAACCACAACCATAATCCAATCCTAACGTGTTATTGCTAAAATCTTTGGCGACAGCATTTGTAATTGGACTTACAAATTTCTGATAGGATTGATCATGTATGTCATTTTGATGCAGTTGATATCTACTTTTCTCAGCAGACTGTTCCAAATAAACCTCTTTTGCCTTAAAAATGGATTGGCAATTGGTACACTTATAAAAATCTACATTTCGATGACCATCCCTCCAAAACAGTTTTGCGGTTCCATGACATAATGGGCAATTGTTGTCTTGATGGCGTAGTGGCATTTATAACGCCTTAATTTTTCTAAGTTTAATCTTCCACATGTCCAATTCATTCTTTAAGTTATCTATCTTTTGATGCACTTCTTGGACCAAAGGCGAATTTTTATCCGCATTAGAAAAAAATAAAAGATTGTTTTCAACTTGATTTATTTTGGCTTGAGTTTCATTGATTTTATTAGTTAAAAACTGAACCTCTTTGTAGATTTGATTTTGATCTTTTGACTCCTCAATGCCTTGGATTCTGTTCTCGTATTTTAAAAGTTCCGATTCCTTTCTATCGACCCCCAAATTCTCGAAAAGCTGATCTAGTAATCGATTAAATTTTCCTTCGATATAGCGTTTTTGGTAAGGCACCATTCCAAACGTCTTCCAGGTGCCAATATAAGATTTAACAACCTCTATTGCCTCATCTTTATCTTTTGGCAATTTGGTTATTCTTATATGTTCAAGAAGGTCTTTTTTTGCTCTAAAGGCTTCAAACTCTTCCTTGTTTTCCTCGTTTTTATGCGCATACATTCTGTCAAAATAATGGTTGCAGGCATCCTTAAACTCTTTCCAAATCTTATCGCTGTATTTACGAGGCACAAATCCAATTTTTTTCCATTCCAATTGAATTTTCTTCATCAAAGGTGTGATGGTTTCAAAATCGTCACTGTCTTTATTGTCTTCAGCAATTTTGATAAGTTCCAATTTTTTCTGAAGATTGTCGTTCTGCTCTTGCTTTTGATCTTTGTAGAAATTGTTCTTTATTTTGTTAAAATTTCTAACCTGTTCTTTGAATTTTCCCCAAACTTCTTCATTGTCTTTTTGAGGAACTTTACCAGAGGTAAAGAACAAATCTCTAAGCTGTTGTACAATTTTTATATTCTTTTGCGCTTGTTTGTGAGACGTGATTTTTGTGTTGGCCAGTGTTTCTATTTGAGCAATAATATCAAGCTTAACTTCTAGATGCTTTTCTCTTTCTTTGTCAAGCTGGTCAAAATGCGCTCGTCTGTTATCGTGAATAGTCTTTGTGAGGTTAGAAAATTTCTCCCAAATTTCTTCTCGGTATTCTTTTGCAACTGGACCAAGTTCTTCTTTCCACATTTTATGCAAAAGCTGAAGTTCTCTAAACGCTCTATTGATATCTTTCTCCTGAGCGAGCTCTTCTGCTCTTGCTATAATTTTAAGTTTTTGATCTAAATTATGCTGAAAATCTAAGTCTCTAAACTCTCTGTCCAAATGAAGAAAATCGTAAAAACGTTCTACATGATGGTGGTAATTTTTCCATAACTGCGAATATTCCGTGCGTGGTACGGCACCTGCATTTTTCCAACGCTCTTGCAAATCTTTAAAACTTGAAAATGTGGCTTTCATGTCTCGACCAACACCTACCATGCCTTTGAGCTCTTCGATAAGCGCTAATCTGTTTTTCAGATTTTCGTTTAAATTTTTATTCAGGTTTTTGTAATAATTGTCACGCTTCTCTCGATAATCGAAATAGATTCGATTAAATTTTGTCTTAACAGGAGAGGAATAATGGAAATCTATAAAATTGCCTCCTTGCGAAATAAATTCCTCTTTTTTCTCTTCGGTGACTTCATTAAATTTTTTGTCGAAAGCCACCTTAATTTGAGTCACGTGTTCTCTTATGGCTTGTACCTTTTCATTCTTTAGAAGCTTTTCTATTTCGATGACAAGTGCATCCATGGACATGGCATCGTAATCTTTCAACTCGATTTCGTGTCTGGCTACATTATCGACATCTTCGGAATCTTCGGCGTTGGCTTCTTCAATTTCTTTATGATGTTCTTCGTCTTCAGTCTGTGGTAAAACTTCATCAACTTCACCTTGTTCGGTTTGCGCTTCTTCTGAAGTTTCTTCAGCTGTTGATTGTTCTTCAATGGATGTTTCGGCATCTGGCTCCAACTGTTCTATAGGTTCTTCTGTCGAAGATTCTTCACTTTGTGGTTCATTCACAACAGCTTCGGAAGTCTCTTGAGTTTCTGTGCTGGTGTTTTCCACCAAATCTTCAGAAGGAACTTCTTCTAGTTGAAGGGTTTCATGCTCTTCGACTTGAGCGGTTTCTTCAACAGGAGTTTCTTTTAAAAGCTCTTCTTTAGGCGTTTCGGAAGTGTTGTTTTCAGGGGTGTTTTGGTCTAAATCCTTTGGATTATGAGATGCATTATCAGACATATTTTTCAATGTTTAAGTTCAATTTTTAAATATATTAAAAAGAAAATCTTTTAAACAATAAAATGCGGGAATACTTGAAAAAGTTTTTTCGCAAAGGATTTAGGTTATGGGAAATTAGAGGTTAGAGGTTAGAGGTTAGACTTTAGACGTTAGAGGTTAGAGGTTAGACTTTAGATATTAGACTTTAGAGGTTAGAGGTTTGACAAATCCACTAACAACTACCCACTAAAAACTACCCACTAAAGACTACCCACTAAAGACTACCCACTAACAACCAAAACATTTATCCATACGGATCTGTTGAAGGGAGATGTCATGATTGGTTTACTCGAAAATAATGTAAACACACTGGCACCAAATTTTACACTTAAACGATGAACATCGCAAAAAAAAGTAAATCCTACTTCTTTCAATGTATATGCTTAACGACTGAAATAAGGTTAGCTATGCAGAAAACTTTAAATAAAAAACTGAAATCGTAAATCAAGAATCAATTTAGACATTGAATCTAAAATTCATGACATCGCCATCTTGAACGATATAGTCTTTGCCTTCAACGCGCATTTTACCGGCTTCCTTCACTTTAGCCTCACTGCCGAACGCATCGTAATCCGAGTAGCTTATCACTTCGGCTCTGATAAAACCTTTTTGAAAATCCGTGTGAATCACGCCAGCAGCTTCTGGTGCTGTTGCACCTTTCATAATGGTCCAAGCGCGGACTTCTTTTTCTCCAGCGGTAAAATAGGTTTGTTTATTCAGCAAATCGTAAGCAAATCGAATAAGTTTTGAAACACCGGCTTCTTCCAAACCAATGTCTTCTAAAAAGAGTTGTCTTTCCTCATAAGATTCTAATTCGGCAATATCTGCTTCGATTCCTACAGCCAAGGTCAAAACAATGGCATCTTCATTTTTGCTAAGTTCCTTGATGTTGTCGACCATGTCGTTTCCAGAAACCGCATCGTCTTCACTCACATTACAGACGTACATGACTGGTTTGTCGGTGATAAACTGAAGTGGTTTGACATAAGTCAAATAATCGTCTTCATCAAAATCTATGCTTCTTACCGATTTCCCTTGCTCCAATCCTTCAATTATCTTGGATAATAGTTCTACTTCCTTTTGCGCTTCCTTATTGCCCGTTTTGGCAGCTCTTCTTACTTTTTCAACTTTCTTTTCGGCAGTTTCAAGATCCTTGAGTTGCAATTCGATATCTATGGTTTCTTTGTCTCTTACAGGATCTACACTACCATCGACATGCACAACATTATCATCATGAAAACACCTAAGCACATGAATAATCGCATCGGTTTCACGGATATTACCTAAGAATTGATTTCCAAGGCCTTCACCTTTGCTTGCGCCTTTTACAAGCCCTGCAATGTCCACAATCTCCACTGTGGCAGGAACAACACGTTGTGGATTTACCAATTCTTCCAAACGTTCTAACCTCGCATCTGGCACATTTACAACACCAATATTGGGTTCAATGGTACAAAATGGAAAATTTGCACTTTGTGCTTTGGCATTAGACAACGAGTTGAATAAAGTGGACTTTCCAACATTTGGCAAACCAACGATTCCTGCTTTCATCTTTAATAAAAATTTGGAGGGCAAAAGTAAGCATTGTTGAGACAATTTCAATTATTAATTTTTAATTGTGTTTTTTTTAAAATTGAAGATTCACAATTTCTTAAAGTTAAACGTAGGTCT
>JAUIFC010000130.1 GCA_030429455.1 Bacteroidia bacterium
CCAACATCTTCACCACCGTGAGCTGGATCTATGACAACTCTAAATTTTTCAGAATTTTGAGCTTTGGTATTATAATTAATTGTAAAAGTTGCAACAAAAAGTAAAAAAATAAGTTTACGAGAAAACATCTTTAATTTTAAAACATGCGATTTAATCATATAATAATATGTAATTTTGAAAATTGGTTTAAGGTAAAATCCAAACAAAAATAAGATTATAAATATTGCAACCAAAATTACTTGACATACTTTTATTTTTTTGTTTTTGTTGCAATTATTCCCTTTTTGCACAAGTTCAAATAGACACTACTGCAACTTCCCCTGCTTCAAAAATAACCAATAGCATTCAAAAAGATACTGCAAGTGTATCCGTTGAAGATATCACAAAACTTAATAACGAAAAAAAGGCTGACAGTGTAAGAAAAGATACCATAAAAAAGCCCTTCTTAACCGACATTGTAGAAACTTATGCCAAAGGATACAAAAAGCTATCCAAAGCTGAAAACAAAATGTACTTGTTTGAAGAGGCAAAAATAGTTTATGAAGATTACGAACTTACTGCGGGCATAATCGTGTTAAACAATAATAATAATCAAGTATTTGCGGCTGGCATAATAGACAGCACAGGTTATGTACAAACGCCGGTGTTTAAACAAGGCGGTAATGTTGTTGAGCCAGATAGTTTATTTTTTAATTTCAAGACCAAAAAAGCAATAATTTACAACTCCAAAACAAAAGATGGAGAGCTTAATATTTTTTCAGAAGCTTCAAAACGTGTAAACGACTCTGTTTACTACATGAAAAATGCCAAGTTTACAACCTCAGAAGACCTAAACAATCCAGAATATTACTTTTTGGCCAGGAAAATAAAATTTGTTCCAGATAGTAAAATCGTAACAGGCCTAGTTAACATGTACATTGCAGATGTTCCAACGCCAATAGGTTTGCCATTTGGATTCTTCCCATTATCTAAAAAGCAAACATCTGGATTTATAATTCCGACTTTTGGCGATAACAGAAACAGAGGTGGTTTCTTTTTACAAAATGGTGGTTACTATTTTGCCACAAGCGATTATGTTGATCTGCAAGTATTAGGAGATATTTTTGCCAATGGTAGTTATGGCCTTAGATTCGATTCCAACTATGCGGTTAGGTATAAGTTTAATGGTCGTATTAGCTTTAGGTTTGAGCGTTTGTTTCAAGAAGAAAGAGGATTTCCAAACTTTTCTGAACAGCGTATTTTCAATTTCAGATGGAATCATAATCAGGACCAAAAAGCTAATCCTAGTTCTCGTTTTTCGGCATCTGTCAATATTGGCTCAAGTCAGTTCTTTAGACAGTCTGTAAATCAGATTAATACTGGGAATTTTTTGAACAACACCCTTAATTCGTCCGTTTCATGGAACAAAACCATAGATGCAGGTCCTGGAATGAATTTGAATATTTCTGCAACACACAACCAAAATACAAACACAGAACTTATCAATTTAACCTTACCTACACTTCAATTTAGCATAAATAGAGTATTCCCATTTGAGCCAAAGTTTAAATCAAAAAAAGGAGCGATTCAGAACATAAATGTTCAATATAATTTAAGAGGTGAGAATAGGATTCAAACTACCGATTCTCTTTTCTTAACCAATCAAATGTTTAAGGATGCGAATATGGGGCTAAGACACAGTATCCCCATAACTACAAACTTTAAAATTGCGGAGTACTTTAGCGTTTCCACGAGTGTCAATTACGATGAAACCTGGGTATTTAAGACCTTTGATCCAAGATTTGATGAGAATTCTCAATCCATTGTTAGAGATACAATAAACGGCTTTGATTCTTACAGAACTTACAGCGCAAATGCTAGTATTGGTACAACCGTTTATGGCCAATTTAATTTTGGAGATGATAAGAAAATTAAAGCCATTCGTCACGTCATGCGGCCTACTATAGGTTATTCGATAAACCCTGGATTTGACCAATATTACGAAGAAATTACAGTTCCAGGGATAGGCACAAACGAAGATCGAACCGAACTACGTTCTAGATTCGAAGGCACCCTATTTGGCGCTCCAAGTCAAAATTTTTCTAGCAGCATGAATTTTGGAATCACCAATGATTTTGAAGCAAAAGTAAGAGAAAAGGATACAACTTTGGTTGGTGAAGAAGCTTATAGAAAGGTGAAATTGCTTAACAACCTTGCTATAAATTCAAGTTATAATTTTGCGGCCGATTCCTTGAACTTGGCTCCAATAAATGTTCGAGGAAACATACCTCTTTTCAACGAAAAGTTGAATATTAACGTCATTGGTGCCTTTGATGTTTACGCTTTAGATAGTAATAATAGACGAATTAACACTTTAAACATCAACAATGGTGGGAGTATTGCTCGACTTACTCGAGCAAATATTAGTTTTGGATATCGAATATCCGACAAGACCTTTGCAAAAAAGGAAGGTGAAAAAGAAGACGATGAAGAGGAAGAAGATCTTTCTAATAATGAAACCTTTTTAAGTGGTGGTCGCCCTGATGATTTATTCGGTTCTGGAGACCCCTTAAATCCAGGATTGAACAGAAACCAGAATGAAAAGAAAGATCCTAAAACAGATGACAGTCCTTTTTACAATTACAAACCCCCATGGAATCTAAACTTTCAGTATGCCATGACCTATAATAATACGGCAAGGCAAAATGAAATTTCAAGCCATTCGATTATGTTTTCTGGAGACATAGAATTATCTCCAAGATGGTCTATTGGTGCATCGTCAGGTTTCGATTTAGTTGATCCTGGTTTTACCTTTACTCAATTTACTTTTAATAGAGATTTAAAAAGTTGGCAGATGAGTTTTAACTGGAGACCAATTGGCGATTTAAGTTCTTGGTTTTTCTTTATTGGTATTAAATCTGGTATATTTAGGGACATTAAATATGACAAAAACAGAGAACCAGACCGAATATTAAACTAATTTTTATGAAAGAAGCTATCAATTCCGACAAAGCTGCTCAGCCTATTGGACCTTACAATCAAGCCATTACTTATGGGGATTTACTATTTACCTCTGGTCAAATTGCCATCAATGCAGAAGGTGATTTTTTGAATGAAACGATAGAAACTGAAACGCATCAAGTTTTCAAAAACATTATCGCATTACTCGCTGAAAGGAAGTTTACTTTAAGTCAGGTTTTGAAAGTAAGCATTTTTTTAAAGGATATGGACGATTTTAATGTCGTAAATACCATTTACTCAAATTATTTTGAGGGAACAGTTTTTCCAGCAAGAGAAACGGTTCAAGTTGCAAAACTACCCAAAGATGCAAGGATAGAAATAAGTATAATTGCCGCTAAATAGAATAGATGAGCTTATCGAATTTAGACTGGATAATTATTGCAATTTTCTTTGCAGTAAGTTTGGCTATAGGTATTTATACGTCAAAATTTAGCGGAAAAGATGCTTCTAATTTCTTCTTGTCAGGACGTAACATGCCTTGGTGGGTTTTAGGAGTTTCGATGGTAGCCACAACATTTGCAGCAGATACTCCTGGCTTGGTTGCTGGAATTGTAAGAAAAGATGGCATAAGTGGAAATTGGGTTTGGTGGAGTTTTTTGTTAACTGGAATGCTAACCGTATTTTTTTATGCAAAATTATGGCGAAGAACTGGAATTACAACGGATTTAGAATTCTATGAATTACGCTATAGTGGAAAAAGTGCTTCATTTTTAAGAGGCTTTAGAGCCATTTACCTTGGTGTTTTTTTTAATGTGGTAATTATGGCCACAGTATGTTTAGCAGGAATTAAAATTGGTCACGTTCTTTTTGGTTTTTCAGCGGTTACTTCGCTGCTTATTGCTTGTTCGATTACAACTATTTATTCCTTACTTGGTGGTTTAAAAGGGGTTTTAATCACCGACTTTATCCAGTTTATTATTGCTATGGTTGGAAGTGTTTGGGCTACAGTTTATATAGTTAATAGACCAGAAATTGGAGGTTTGGATAAATTAGTGAAGTCGACAATTGTTCAATCAAAATTAGATTTTGTTCCTGATTTTAATTCGCCTGAAGTTTTAATACCGTTATTCATTGTTCCTTTAGCAGTGCAATGGTGGAGCGTTTGGTATCCAGGAGCAGAACCTGGTGGTGGTGGCTATATCGTCCAACGGATGCTCGCGGCGAAAAATGAAAAAAATGCCACGCTGGCCACATTGTTTTTTAATGTGATGCATTACGCCGTAAGACCTTGGCCTTGGATTTTAATTGGCTTAGCATCTTTGATTATTTATCCATCCTTAACAGATTTGCAAATAGCATTTCCAGAACTCAGCAAAGAATTTATAAAAGAAGATTTGTCTTATGCTGCGATGTTGCAATTACTTCCTGCTGGTTTAATTGGATTGGTGGTCACATCGTTAATCGCGGCCTTTATGAGCACAATATCAACTCATCTCAATTGGGGCAGCAGTTATGTTGTTAACGATTTCTATACACGTTTTATTAATCCTAGTGCCACGAATAAACAACAAGTAATTGTAGCTCGATTATCAATTATTATCATGATGGTTTTATCGGCTCTATTAGCTTTTGTTTTGGAAGAAGCGAAAGACGCCTTTGATTTATTGCTTCAAATTGGTGCAGGAACGGGATTATTATTCATTATGCGTTGGTTCTGGAAACGTATAAATCCTTACAGTGAAATCACGGCAATGCTTGTATCTTTTGTTATTGCTTTTGTGTTGTTTATCAACAAAAGAATGGATACGCCATTTTTTGAAATTCAACAATACCAGGAACTGATTTTTGGTGTAATAATTACAAGTATAGCTTGGATTGCTGTTAGTTTGATTACAAATCCTTCTAAAGTTGAAACTTTAAACAATTTCAATAAAATCGTTTTTAATAACAAACCTAAATTCGAAAACTTTAAGTACAAAATAGCTTGCTTTCTGAGTGCAGTAATTGGCGTCTATGCTTTACTGTTTTCAATAGGTTATATTTTATTATTTGAATATGTAAATGCAACTATTGCAACAGGTGTTTTTGTTTTGAGTGGTCTACTAATTTATAGATTTTGGAAGAAAATCTAAGCGTTCCAAATCTCCCAAGCTTTTTCTGCTTGAAGCTTTAGCATTTGATAGCCATTTGTGGTTTGGCAACCCTGATTTTTCCCTTTTTTTAAAAAAGTAGTTTCCTCTGGATTATAGACCAAATCGTAAAGTAAATGATTCGAATTAAGATGTTCGTAAGGTAATTCTGGTGCATCTTCAACATTTGGGAAGGTGCCAATTGGCGTACAATTGATAATGATTTGGTGTTCTTGTAAAACCTTTTCATTAATTGCTAAATATGACATTTGGTGTTTTTGTGAAGGTGTTCTTGTCACAACTTTAAAATCAATTCCTAAGGTTTTCAGTCCAAAACAAATTGCTTTTGAAGCACCTCCTGAACCTAAAACCAATGCATTTTGGTGATGGCTTTTCAACAATGGTTTGATAGACTGCACAAACCCATAAACATCAGTATTGTAGCCAATCAATTTCCCATTAACAATCTTGATGGTATTCACAGCACCAATGGCTTTTGCTTCTTCTTCAACTTCAACTAGAAAAGGGATGATTTCGGTTTTATAAGGAATGGTTACGTTTAAACCTTTTAAATTTTTTTCATTTAAAACTGCTTTAAATTCAGAAATAGTGGATAAATCAAAATTTACATATTCAGCTGAAATAGTATTTACCTCAAACTTTTTATTAAAATAACCTCTTGAAAATGAATAATCTATATGTCTTCCTACTAAACCGTATTTATCCATGTTCGATTTTTTTGTTCTTATTGTCTAACCAAACTAAATATAGGACAATTAAAATACCGATAACGACGAAGAGTGCGGCCATCCAAGTGGTATAATCTGACAATTCAGGCAAATAACGGCTGTAGTTTTTTATAATTGGTTTTGCATTAGAATCTAAAACAAATTGGCCAGTGGCATCAATGTCGTATACCTTTTCTTTCCATGGCCAAACTACACCAAGACTACCCGTAATAAAGCCAATGATTGTTGCAAACGTATTGGTTTTAAATTTCTTTAGAACATAACCTAATATATGGGAAAGCGATACCAATCCAAAAACAGAACCTGCTGTAAAAACGCCTAAAATCTTAATCAATCGAATTCGGCTGTCATCTTCTGTAAAACTAAGATCCCATACTAATATATCGGAAATCGTATCGTAAAGCGCATTTACGGCATCCACTAAAAGAAGGACATAATTACCCATTAAAATGAGTAAAAATGAACCTGATAAGCCAGGTAAAGTCATTCCTGAAACGCTAATGATTCCGCAAAAAAACACAAACCACAAATTATCATTTTGAGTAGCGGGTTCGAGAAAACTAATAACGATTCCAAAGCCTGCACCTATTATAACAAACAATATTTGCGAACTTGCTCTGAACTTAAAGTCTCTACTCATATAATAAATAGAACCCAAAATCATCCCAAAGAATGTCGCCCAGACATACAATTCGAATTTGACAATTAGATAATCTAACAGTTTGGATACACTAAAATAACTGATTATCATGCCTAAAATTAAAAGGCTGATAAACTTAGAATTGATGTATTGAAAAAAGCTTTTAAACCGACCATTAATTAACAGCAAAACTGCTTTGTAATTAAATTTTTGAAGAGAATAAATAAACTCCTCATAAAATCCAACAACAAAAGCCACGACACCACCAGAAACGCCAGGAACTTTATTAGCTGCACCCATAGCAATGCCTTTTACAACCAATAAAAGTTTATCTGAAAACGTCCTTGTGGCTTCCATAAATTAAGTTGTTTTAGAAGACCATTTCTCCAACAACAATATTAAGATAAAACCCAGAAAAGCTAATCCTACAGCATACATGAATTGTGGATCGCCATCGAAACTCGCAGGTAAAACGGATTCTTGTTTAATGATGATTTCTTTATCATGAATTATTTCGGTTTGTAAGGTGTTTTTCCAAGGCCAAATTTTATTAAGTGATCCAAAAACAAAACCTGTTAAAATAGATAAGGTCAAGTATTCAAATTTATTAAACAACCATTTTAATAACCTGGAAAAAGAAAGCAAACCAAAAATAGCCCCTAACCCAACTACCGAAATGACTTTAAAATTCAAATCGCTAACCGCATCGATTATTTGCTTGTAAGCACCTAATAATACCAAAATAAAAGCCCCTGAAATCCCTGGTAATATCATAGCACATATGGCTAAAGCGCCACAAAGAAATAAATAAGGTAAACTGGTAATTTCACCAACTGGCGTCAAAGTTGTAAGCGCATAAGCACCTAATGCCGAAATAATTAAAGCTACGATATAAACCAACCTCCAATTCGGTATTTGTTTTGCGATGTACCACACACTCGCCAAAACCAA
Source organism: Bacteroidia bacterium (assembly GCA_030429455.1). Lineage (GTDB taxonomy): Bacteria > Bacteroidota > Bacteroidia > Flavobacteriales > Flavobacteriaceae > Psychroflexus. The sequence continues at coordinate 7,410 of JAUIFC010000130.1, forward strand.
CCCAAAGAAGAAAGACCACACTTGTATAGGAAATGTATCTAATAAGTAAGTCATTAGTTTCATAAGGGATAACACACTTACACCTATTCCAAGTATTAAGGCGAGTAGAAAAGAAGCATTCAATTGATTCCACATGGCTTTGAAACCTTCGGCTTTCCAAGTCTTGATAAGGCTAAAATCAACATTGCTTATGGTGTTCACAAGTTCTTCGTAAATACCTGTTATAAAAGCAATCGTTCCTCCAGAAACACCCGGCACAACATCGGCTGCGCCCATGGCCATTCCCTTCAGAGAAATAAAGGCATAATCTTTTATTTTTCTATCGCTCATCTTATGACTTAAAGTGAATTTCTGAGAAGTCTTTTGTAACTTTAAACGTATGACTTTCTTTGTCAAATTCTAGTTCATTCAGACTAACCGTTACATTATCGATTTCAACTTCATTGACTTCGAAAGGTAAACCTAAAATATGTATTCTGAAACTGTGATACGAGGTATTAAACTTTCCTAGTTTATGTTGATTAATGATTAGTTCGTCCTTTGTGCCACGAAGTTTAAAATTCCTTAAACTATAACGTCCTTTTTGATAGTCGTATCCATCCTGTGCATCTTCATAAATGTTGGAAACTTCAACACCGTTTTTATAATAAACATCGAGTTTCAGTTCTTCAATTTCAATTTCACCGACATATTGCTGAACAGGGTATCGCGGTATTATTGCACCGGCTTTTACAAATATTGGCATTGTGTCTATGTCACAATCTACCCACATTTCTCTACCTCCGGTTAGAAACGAATTGTCCCAGAAATTATACCATTCACCTCTTGGCACATATAGTCGACGTCCTTTAGAATTTGGTGACAAAATCGGGCAAATCAACATTTTTTCTCCAAATATAAATTCATCATTTCTGTGATGTGTCTGAGGATCATGCTGGTCAAAATATACCAAAGATTTTAAGACTGGGCGTCCTTCTGAGGAATATTTGTAAAATGCTGTATATAGATAAGGTAATAAAGTATATCTTAACTCAATAAACTTTCTAGTAATATCTGTGACTTCGTTGTCAAAAGACCAAGGTTCTTGATCTCCATGATGCCCACTAGAATGTACACGACAGAATGGATGAAACACACCTAATTGAATCCATCTGATAAAAAGCTCATCATGAGGTTGTTCTGCAAAACCTCCAATATCAGACCCCGTAAATGACATGCCAGACAAACACATTCGCTGAACTTGAACATTGGCAATCCAAAGGTGCTCCCATGTGGCCACATTATCTCCTGTCCATGACGAGCCATAACGTTGCGCTCCGCTAAATGCAGACCTTGTAATTACAAAAGGTCTTTTTGGATATGAATATTTTTTGACGCCCTCGTATGTCGCTCTCGCCATTTGAGTACCATAAACATTATGTGCTTTTCTATGACTACAAGGATGGCCATCATAATCGTGACGAACATCATCAGGGAAAGTTTTTGTTGGAACTTCCATCACAGCTGGTTCGTTCATGTCGTTCCATACACCTTTCACGCCAATGTCAGAAATAAGTTCTTTAAACAAAGTTGCCCACCATTCTCTTACTTTCGGATTTGTATAATCTGGAAAATGGCATTCTCCCGGCCAAACCTTTCCTATCATTAAGGGACCATCGGCACGTTTACAGAAATAATCGTTTTCAATTCCTTCTTGATAGATGGAATAGTCTTCATCTATTTTGATTCCCGGATCTATAATCACAACAGTTTTAAATCCATCTTCAGAAAGTTCTTTGACCATTCGTTTTGGATCTGGAAAATAGTCTTTATTCCATGTAAAGCATCTAAACCCATCCATATAATCAATGTCCAAATAGATACCATCACAAGGAATTTTAAGCTCTCTAAATTTTTTGGCTATTTTTTTTACCTGACTTTCAGGATAATAACTCCATTTACATTGATGATAGCCCAAAGACCATAACGGTGGAACTTCTCCGTATCCAGTTAAATCGGTGTAACTAGACACAACATTTTCCATTTCAGGTCCATAAATGAAATAATAATTCATCTCTCCACCTTGCGCCCAAAAGCTTGTTACATTATGTCTTTCATGGCAAAAATCGAAAAACGATCTAAATGAGTTATCAAAGAAAATTCCATAGGCGTTCTCATGATGTAAACCTATGTAAAAAGGAACTGCTTTGTATATAGGATCTTGGTCTTTGGAAAAGGCATATTGATCTGTCGGCCAATTTTGAATACGTTTTCCTCTAAGGTTTGTTATTGTAGGCTTATCTCCTGCTCCGTAGTAGGCTTCTCGATCTTGAGAAAATTTACTCATTTTAACAATGCTGCCACCTTTGTCGTAAAATTCTTCATAATGAAAACCAAGTTCATCTTCGTTGATGAGTTTACCTTTAGTGTCGTAAATTTTAGATTTTAAGTTATATTTATCTATTTTGCAAACCAATTTTGTTGTCGTAATGATGTAATTATCAACTTCTTCAGAGATTTCCAAATGGTTATAACCTCTAATTGCTGTTTCTGATATTGCGTAGGAAAAATCAGGTTGCAATTGTCCACGAACGCCATATCTAAACCTCAAAACACTATCTCTTAAAATGGTAAGTTCTAGGACAATTTTGTTTGCTGTTTTAAAATAAAGTCTGTCAACGTCTTGTTCAAATGATACTACATGGTTAGGAAATTGATTCCCTAACTCATGGAGTTCGGTATTGGTAATCATAGTATGTTAATTTTTAAGAGAAGTATGTTTTGTGGTAAAAATTTAATTTGCTTTAAAGATTAAAACTGATAGAGGTGGTAAGTCTAAACTAATAGAACAATCTGCACCATGTGATGAAACCTTTTCAACTTTAACTTTAGAATTTTTATAATTTCCTGATCCACCGTATTTTGTATTATCCGAATTAAGCAATAACTTTAATTTAGTAATGTCATGTAAACCTAGTCTATAATTCTCTCTTGGAGCAGGTGTAAAGTTGCAAACTACAATAACTTTTCCTTCCTCATCATCTTTTCTAATATAAGATAAAACTGAATTTTGGTAATCATTATAATCTATCCATTCAAATCCATCTGGCGAAAACTGCAACTTATGTATTGCTGATTCCTTTTTATATATTGAATTCAGGTCTGCTATCAGTTTAGAGATTCCACCATTAAATTCGTTTTCAAGCAAATGCCAATCTAAACTTTGTTGAAAATTCCACTCACCATATTGAGCAAATTCACCGCCTTGGAATAGGAGTTTTGCTCCAGGATGCGTAAACATGTAACCGTATAATGCTCTTAAGTTTGCAAATTTTTGCCATTGGTCGCCTGGCATTTTATTGATCAAAGAATGTTTGCCATAAACAACCTCATCGTGAGACAGTGGTAACATGAAGTTTTCAGTAAATGCATAATTCATACTGAATGTCAATTCATTATGATGATAGCGTCTATAAATAGGCTCTTTACTCATGTATTCTAAAGAATCATGCATCCATCCCATCATCCATTTCATTCCAAAACCTAAACCTCCTAAAAATGTTGGTCTAGACACACCCGCATAGCTTGTTGACTCTTCTGCAATGGTTTGTACATCCGGGAAATTCAAGAAAACAACTTCATTAAATTCTTTAAGGAAAGAAACCGCCTCGAGATATTCGTTATCGCCATACATATTTGGTTCCCATTCCCCATCGTTTCTCGAATAATCCAAATAAAGCATCGACGCAACAGCGTCCACTCTTAGCCCATCTACATGGTATTTATCTAGCCAAAACAACGCATTGCTAATTAGAAATGCTCGAACTTCGTTTCTGCCATAATTAAAAATTAAAG
>JAUIFC010000131.1 GCA_030429455.1 Bacteroidia bacterium
TTATAGTTTTATTAGCATACTTTTTGGTCATTATATTTATATCATATTCGGTTATTAATGTTTTATCTTGATGAAGAATCCAAAGTTTGTTTTGGCTCCAGATAAATTTAAAGGATCGCTTACTGGACTGGAATTTTGTGACGTTGTAGAGAAAGCCATTAAATCCAAATTACCCAATGCTGAAATTCTAAAACTCCCATTAGCAGATGGTGGCGATGGTACAATTGAAGTTCTTCAACATCAATTACATGGCGAGCTAGTTAAGGTACAAGTTTCTGATCCTTTATTCAAAACCATTGATGCACAATACTTATTTATAAAAGAAAAGAAATTGGCATTTATCGAAATGGCTAAGGCCTCTGGAATCGAATTGCTCAAACCTGAACAAAGAAACTGTTATTATACAACTTCTTTAGGCACTGGAGAATTAATTCTAAACGCTATAGAAAAAGAGGCAGAAACCATCATTTTGGGCATTGGAGGAAGTGCAACAAACGACTGTGGGATTGGTATGGCTACGGCATTAGGTTATCAATTTAAAGATGAAAATGGAGAAATTGTAATACCGATAGGAAAAAATTTATCCAAAATAAAAACAATTGAGACCACTAAAATTCACCAAAAATTAGCTTCAACCACCTTTAAAATTGCATGCGATGTTACCAATCCACTTTATGGCAAGAACGGAGCTGCTTTTGTGTATGGTCCTCAAAAAGGCGCATCGCACAAAGAAATTATTGAATTAGACAAAGGCCTAAAGCACGTATCTAAATTGATTATTAATCAATTACAAAAATCTGTTCATGACATAAAAGGCACTGGAGCTGCCGGTGGAATGGGCGCAGGTTGCTTGGCCTTTTTAAATGGCACATTGCTATCTGGAATAGATTTATTTAAAGAAATTATCGATTTTGACCATCAAATTAAATCCGCCAATTGGATCATTACTGGAGAAGGCCATTTAGACCATCAGACATTATCTGGAAAAACAATCAAAGGTGTTTTAGAATCATCAAAAAGAGAAAAAATTCCTGTTGCTGCACTGTGTGGTAAAATTTCTATTTCAAATAAAGAAGCCACAAAACTGGGAATCAATTATACGGATAGTATTATGAATTACAGCAAAAATTTTGATGATGCAATGACCAATAGCGCAAATTACCTAAGCCAAATGGCCATCGAATTTATAGATAAAAAAGTCAAATAATTCATATATAAACTATTGATAAATAAATATTTAAAATACATCATTTAAACTTTTAGTTGAAGTAATTAGGTGCTGAAACAATTTCAGCCTATTTATACTAAATGAAACAATTCAAATTGAAACAGCCGTGCCAGAAGCGACAACCATCAGCATTCCATTTCCAATAGTTTCGTAGTCTAAGTCTACACCAATAACTGCATTAGCACCATGACGCTGAGCTTTCTCTTTCATTTCTCTAATGGCAGTTTCTTTAGCTTCTCTTAGGACACTTTCATAAGACGAAGAACGACCTCCTACGATATCGGTAATACTTGCAAAGAAATCTCTAAAGACGTTTGCTCCAATAATAGTTTCTCCAGAGACTATGCCATGGTATGTTTGTACAGGATGGCCTTCAATATTGTTTGTTGTTGAAATGATCATTTTTTTTATTTAAAAATAATACATACAACACAATTATAAATCTAAAAGCAATTAAATTTCAAATAAAACTTTAATTTAAAAGGATTATGTAAAAAGACTATCGACTATAATTCGGAGCTTCTTTGGTAATCGTTACATTATGAGGATGACTTTCTGTAATTCCAGAAGCAGTTATTTTCACAAATCTACCATTTGCCTTTAACTCACTAATGCTTGATGCTCCGCTATAACCCATTCCCGCTCTTAATCCACCGATAAACTGGTTCATGCTTTCGAATAATTCACCTTTATAAGGAACTCTGCCTACAATACCTTCTGGAACCAGTTTTTTGATATCGTCTTCTACATCTTGAAAATAGCGGTCTTTAGAGCCTTGCTTCATGGCTTCGATTGAACCCATTCCGCGGTAAGATTTAAACTTTCGCCCTTCGTAAATAATGGTTTCGCCAGGTGATTCTTTGGTTCCTGCTAATAGCGAACCCAGCATCACACAGTCGGCGCCAGCAGCAATGGCTTTGGGAATATCGCCAGTATAACGGATTCCGCCATCTGCAATGATAGGCACATTGGTATCTTTTAAAGCTTCTGCCACCTCCATAACCGCTGATAATTGCGGAAAACCAACACCAGCTACAACTCTAGTTGTACAAATGGACCCTGGTCCAATTCCTACTTTTACAGCATCTGCTCCAGCATCTGCCAAGTATTTTGCAGCTTCGCCTGTAGCAATATTTCCTACAATGATATCTACCGAAAATTTGGATTTTACATCTTTCAAAACATTAACAACGCCTTTGGTGTGGCCATGAGCAGTATCGATTACTATCGCATCTACACCCGCTTCAATAAGGGCTTCTGCTCTATTCACAGCATCTGGAGTCACACCAATGGCCGCAGCCACTCGTAAACGTCCAAACCTGTCTTTGTTCGCCATTGGTTTAAGCGTTAGTTTAGTAATGTCTCTAAAGGTTATTAAGCCTACCAATTCGTTATCTCCTTTGACAACAGGCAATTTTTCAATTCTGTGTTTTTGCAAAATGACCTCAGCTTCTTTTAAGGAAGTTCCTTCTGTCGTGGTGATAAGGTTCTTTTTGGTCATGACATCATCAATATCCTTGTCATCATCATTTTCGAAACGCAGGTCTCTATTGGTTACAATACCAACGAGTTTATTATGGCTATCCACGACAGGAATACCGCCAATACTGTGCTCTTTCATGCTTTTTTTAGCATCGCGGACCTTTGCATCCGCATGCAATACTACAGGGTCGATAATCATCCCACTTTCTGCCCGCTTTACGCGACGAACCTTTAGAGCTTGTTCTTCTATGGTCATATTTTTATGCAGAACACCTATACCTCCTTCTCTTGCCATAGCAATGGCCATTTTAGATTCGGTTACGGTATCCATTGCAGCTGATACAATAGGAACATTTAAGGATATATTTCGAGTGAGTTTGGTAGTAATATCTACATCTCTTGGTAAAACTTCTGAGTAATTTGGAACAAGAAGGACATCGTCGTAAGTGAAACCTTCAAATTGAATTTTGGATGAAGCAGTATTCATTTTGTTGCTTTCTTTGCAAAATTAAGGTTTAGAATTGACATGGAGATTAAAATGTTAAAATCTGTTATAAATTGAATTTCACCTGAAGTTGACAACTGATTAGTTCAAAACATATATACTTGATAAACAGTTATTTAAATCTAAAATACAAGGCTTATTAAAGCACTAATTTTGATTTAAATAATTGTCATTAATTTCGGCAATCACGTTTTGTCCGACTTCGTTCAATTGATCGTATTGGGCTAAAATTAAATCAAATTGAAAGGCGGCTAAACCTATAACATTTCTATAGGCTGGCAGAGATGTATAGGCTGCCACTTCTTTGTAATATTCAGACATCGGTGTGGCCATCATACTCAGGGAATCCTTGTCCATAAATGAAAGTGCAAGTACCAGAGACCGATCAAATGTCGTAGAGATGTAGTTTTCTTGGCTATTGATATAACTGTTATAACTTTCCTCATTTTGAGCAATTTCATCAACAATTCTGTGGTATCTGCTCAATAAAGAATCCAACTTTGTATTATTTATTTTACCAAAATAATCTGAATTAATCAAAGCATTATAACCGCCTGAATTGGACGCAAATCGAAAGTCAAACAACGCAAATCCAGCACCCATCAGTAACATATTATTCTGATCTTCAGTTTTGTTTAAAATACTTTTTCTCGTCATCTTGCATACATTTTGAGTGCCTTCTCGAAGGACAGTCAAAGAGTCAAGCATAATCAAATCCTCGTTGGTATGAACTTTTATCTTTGCCAAATATTCTTGAAGTGCTTTTTTATCTTTACTGGACTGGTTCCAATTATTAATTTGGAGGGCGATAAGAATACCTACGACAACCAAAAAAATTTCGCCAATAGCATATTTCAAATATTTATCCGTATTGAATGAGGAAGATTCTTTAGTTGAATCTTGAACTATTTCACTTCTTTTTTTTCTAAAAATCTTCAATTGAATTCTGCTTAAAAGTGTTCAAATAATTATTAAAGTAAATTTACTAATTATTTCTTAAAATTAATTGTAAATGAATGTTCTGAGGAAATAAAAACAGAAAAACAACTTAAAACCCAATATTTTTAGTGTAAAGTTTAGTAGTGATTTTTGTTATCGGAAATTTGTAATTATTTCTAATATGACAATTGTTTTTCTAATCCATAAAATGGAATCTGTCTAAATGGAAAGTATACTTCGCCTCTAATGATATAACCTCTTTGCTCATAAAATTTTGCAACCCGATGATTTAAAGTATAAGCATCAAGACGAATGGAAGTATATTGATGTTCTAGGGCATGATTTTCGGCAAAATCCATTAGATATCTGGCATAACCCTTTTGTTGAAACTCTGGTAAAATGGCCAATCGATGAATGACAAGTACTTTAGAATCATCAAATTTCCAGTTTATCTGGCGGTATTCTTCATCTTGTTCATCGGATATATTTATCGCTCCTATGATCTGAGAATCCTTGAGCAGAATGTACAATTCTCCTTTTACAATATCTTTTTGGATATCAGATTTTACAGGATATTCTTCAACCCATTGCTGTAATCCTTTTGATTGCATATGCTTTTTTGCACTGTTATATATTTCAAAAACATCATCCAAATGAAAAATACTGGCTTGACTAATTCTGAGTTGTTCTATTCTGGTTTGTGATATTGATACATCATAGCAAACAACTCCCTGATTTGCAGCATCCAACTTGGCTAAAATAACGCCATTTCTATTCCAACACGCCGTTTGCCCTGCGGATATAAAATCGTGACATGGTCCAACCGCATTTGACATGAGAATTGGAATCTTGTAGCTGCTTGACAAATTTTCTAAATGAAAAAAAGCCCTATTCAATGCTGATTGGGATTTGGCAACAGACGCGATGTAAACATCGATATTATTATTGAAACACTTCAAAAAATGATCTTCATTCAAAGTTTCGTAACAAATTCCAAACCCTAGCTTAATACCTTTAATAGTCAGGTAAAGTTGTTCCGTTCCTTTGGCAAAAAAAGGCTCTTCATCTTTATGCAAATACTGTTTGAAATAAACATTCCGTTCTTGATTTGGCTGAAAAAATAATAGTCCGATATGTACGCCATTATTTGATTTTATTGGTACTCCTATTCCAATGCTTATTTCATGTCGATTTGACAATTCTTGAAAGGAATTTAATCGCTCGTCATCAGCACTAAAAGCCAATTCTTTTGATAATTTAGGCTCGTAATTGGTCAATGAAAGTTCAGGAAAAATAATGAGATCAACTTGATAATGTATTGCGCGATGGATTAAACTGATATGATTACGAATGTTATAATCAACATTATTAGACTTGGATTGAGTTTGAGCAACGCAGATTTTCATTTTTTAAACCTTTAATTATTCATTTTAAATCAAATTTATAAAGAAAAACTGATTATCCTCATATCTGATAAAGCCGTCTAAAATTATGTTTGTAAAATGAGTAAAAATGAAGTTGAAAAATGCTACCACTGTGGTGACCCATGCTCACCAACAGACATTGAAGCACACGACAAGCATTTCTGTTGTCACGGCTGTAAAACTGTTTATGAAATTTTTGCGGAGAACAACCTGAATTGCTACTACGATTTGGAAAATGCTCCTGGCAAAACACCTCCAGAATTAGAAGGTAAATACGATTACCTTGACCATGAAGATATTGTTGAAAAACTAATTGATTTTAACGATGGTCATACCCAGATTGTTACCTTATATATTCCACATGTGCATTGCAGTTCGTGCATTTGGATATTGGAAAATCTAAAAAAACTGAATTTAAACATTATCAGTTCACAAGTCAATTTTCCTAAAAAAACCATTCAATTACAATACAATTTTGATAAAACAAGCCTTAAAGACGTCGTTACTTTATTGGCTTCCATTGGTTACGAACCTTACATCAGTTTAGACGATGTCGACAAAAAAGAAACGACGGTAGATCGCTCATTGATTTATAAAATTGGCGTTGCTGGTTTTGCCTTTGGCAACATCATGTTTTTGTCTTTTCCAGAATATTTTGAAGTCTCCGAATTTTGGTTGGACAAGTACAAACATGTCTTTAGATGGTTAATGTTTTCTTTTTCTTTACCAGTTGTTTTTTATGCTGCGCAAGATTACTTTAAATCTGCGTTTAAGATTCTAAGAACTAAAAATCTGAACATCGATATTCCTATAGCCCTTGGGATTTCAACACTATTCATTCGAAGTTCAGTTGAAATATTTTTCAATATTGGTTCTGGTTTTTTCGACAGTTTGACTGGATTGGTCTTTTTCTTGTTATTAGGAAAATTTGTTCAGCAAAAAACCTACAATTATTTGTCTTTTGAAAGAGACTACAAATCCTATTTTCCCATTGCCATTACTAAAATTGAAAAAGGAAAGGAAATAAACACACAAGTCAATGATATTAAAGCTGGTGATGTCCTGCTGATTAGAAACTCTGAGCTAATTCCTGTGGACGGCATCTTGATGCAAGGCAATGCCAATATCGACTATAGTTTTGTGACAGGGGAAGAAAACCCTATCAGCAAATCTTCTGGTGAAAAATTATATGCTGGCGGTAAACAAATTGGAAGTTCGATTACCATGACTGCCGAAAAATCTGTTGAGCAAAGCTATTTGACCCAACTATGGTCTAACGAAGCCTTTAAAGACCAAAAAGCAAAGACGTATAAAACGCTTTTGGATAAAATAAGTAAACAGTTTACCATTGCTGTTTTGACAATCGCAATCGTTTCGACCACAGCTTGGTTGTACATCGAACCAAGTTTGGCCTTAAATGTATTTACAGCCGTCCTTATCATTGCATGTCCGTGTGCAATTGCTTTGGCAACGCCATTTACCATGGGAAATTTGTTAAGGCTATTTGGACAAAAAGGCTTTTACCTAAAAGACGTGAGAAGTCTGGAGCAATTGACTGAAATAAACCACATTATTTTTGATAAAACAGGAACACTAACCCAAAATGACAAAGCAGAAATCACTTACGAAGGGACTGAAATTACTGCTGAAGATGAAGACCTTCTAAAGAGCACTTTGAAGAACTCTAACCATCCTTTAAGTCGAAAGTTATACGATTATTTACACAGCCAAAATATACTGACAATTGATGATTATGAAGAACATATTGGTCAAGGCATTTCGGCTAAAATAAATGACAACCATATCAAATTGGGCTCATCTGCTTTTGTTGAAAATCCTTCAACGCAAACTAAATTGGAAACTGCCGTTCATTACAGAAATAATAATGAATACAAAGGCAAATTTGTTTTTAAAACCAGTTATCGAGAAGGCGTTCAGAATTTATTTTATCAATTGCAAAAAGGCTACCAATTGGCCATTTTATCCGGAGATAATTCAGGTGAAAAGAAGTTTCTAGAACGCTTTTTACCAAAAGATACGCCGATGTTCTTCAATCAAAAACCTAATGACAAATTAGATTTTATTCAAAAGGAACAGGCCAAAAACAACAAAGTTATGATGGTTGGCGATGGGTTAAATGACGCTGGTGCATTAAAACAATCCGATTTGGGAGTTGCCATTTCAGAAAACATCAATGTATTTTCTCCAGCTTGCGATGCCATTTTAGATGCCAAAAAACTTAACCTTTTACCAAAATTTATTAAAGGTACACATCAAGGTTTAAAAGTGATTAAACTTAGTTTTGTACTGTCTTTTCTCTATAACATCATTGGTTTGTACTTTGCTGTAACAGGACAATTGGAGCCAGTCATTGCGGCTATTTTAATGCCTTTGAGCTCAATAAGTATTGTTGGGTTTACAACTTTGGCGACTCATTTTATTGGGAAGCGGATTTAATAGTTTTGGTTTTTTTGTAAGATTAGAGCAATCTTTACATTCTATTTACTTTTCGTGGTCTATATTTATAAAAAATCCTTTAATGAAATATATTTTTGGCTTCATTTGGTTGTTATGTGTTTTAAAGTCCAATGCACAACAACCTTTTGTAACCACTTGGCAAATATCATCTATCGATATAAATTTAGCGATAATCATTCCCACAAATACCGATGATTATACTTATAATTATACTGTAGATTTTGAAAACATTAATCTTCCTTTTAAAAATACTGACCCTGATGGCAGTAAAGGTTATTTTAATTATAAAATAAAGCCCAAATCCACCGTACAAATTGGAAATACTTTTGAGAATACCGCTTACATCTATTTTGATTTCAATCAACCAATACTCACCAATACGGTCGTCAACACAGTTGTAGATGAGTTAAATGTAAGTGAATTTGACATCAATCCCATTAAACTTTACCCCAATCCTATAAAGGATAAATTATACATCGATCGAGAGCCCAACATAAAGCTCAATTCCTTCGAACTCTTTGACATTCAAGGCAAATTGATAAAAAGATTTAATACTCAAAATGCATTGGATTTTAGTCCCATCCCAAAAGGAGTTTATGTGTTAAGGCTTGGAATGGAAAAGGGGATTTATAACTATAAAGTGGTTAAGGAGTAGGTTTTTTTTTAAAACAGCTGTTTCTTAGACATTTTTTTCCAATCTTAATCTTTTATGTGATTGAATTATACTTTTTTAAGCTTAAACATGATGTATAATAAAGCTGCACAACGGCAATTGTTTAGTGACTTTGGATTTTAATTTATTGAATTATTTAAAGAGAAATCATGTTGATATCTTGATATGATATAGAATGAACTAGTTACCTTACTTCACCCATGCATTTCCTCAAATAAAATCCATTTTTAAAAAAATTCTTGAAAAGTGTGATTTTTTAAAACTTCTGCGAATAATAAAGTGTAGAGATAATGATTCACTTCATTAAAAATTGGAAAAACGTAACTTGTCACCGATGAAGGCAAACAAAAAGAAAAGATTTATAACCACCATAGATGCTCATAAAAAAATCATCTACAAGATTGTGAATTCGTATTGTCGGAATAAAGAAGATCGAAAAGATTTGGAGCAAGAAATCATCATTCAGCTTTGGAATGCTTTTGATAAATACAATGAGGACTATAAATATTCCACTTGGATGTATCGCATTGCCCTAAATGTGGCGATATCCTTTTACCGTAAAGAAAAAAAATGGTCGGTTAAAAATGATTTTTATTCAGAAGATTCCATTTTCAGTATGGCAGACGAAGATAAAAATGAAACGCAAACAGCAATGGATCAGAACATTAAATTGTTACAAGAATTCATCTCTAATCTAAATGAATTGAATAAAGCATTGATGCTGCTGTATTTGGAAGGCAAATCTTATGAAGAAATCGCAGAAATATTAGGGATTACAAAAACCAATGTGGCAACAAAAATCAGCAGATTAAAACTTAAAATTAAAAAAGAATTTCAAAAAAAATAATATCATGGAAGCAATTGAATTAAAGAAAATACTAGAAGCATACGATACTAAATTGGACGAAGCACTACGTTTAAATAAGTCGCCAATGCAACAACTACAGCTAGAAAAATCCGAAAACAGCACGAAGAGCATTCAAAAATACAGGATTTTTGAAGTTGTGACATTTAGTTTATTGGCCTTATTTTTAGGCTGGTATATCGCAAATAATTGGGAACACACTCATTTGGCCGTCAGCGGAATTATTCTTCATTTTTTTGCTTTGGTTGCATTAATAGGAAGTATTGGACAGGTTGTATTATTGAATCAAATTGATTTTTCGAAACCAATTGTTGAAATCAGAAAAAAAATAGAATTGGTAAATTCGCATGGACTGTTATTTGTAAAATTAATTTTTCTTTCAGCTCCAGTTTGGTGGTCATATGCCCTCGTGGGGCTGGATCTTTTCCTAGGAGTTGATTTATATGTTCATTTGGAGACGGATTTTGTAGTAAACTACTTAGTCATCAACTCTCTTTTGATTATTCCGATTGTTTGGCTTTTTAAAAAACTGTCTTACAACAATCTACACATAACTTGGGTAAGAAAAACGATAAGGGTTTTTACTGGTGCTAAAACAATGAAAGCTCTATCTTTTTTAAACGACATAGAACAGTTTGAAAATTAAGTTTTAATTAATTTTCCGACTGAATTGAGCAGTCAAACAATTTTCCTCGTTAAATTTATAACCAGAGTTTTTTATAGCATTAAATATTTCAACTCAAACACCTCTAATTCCCATCAAATCCTAACTTTGTGTAAGAATGATTTCAAAGGAAAATCATTTTTAATGCTAAAATAAATATCATGAAGATTCACCTTGAAACAGAACGTTGCATCATCAGAGATTTGGAAGAATCGGATCTTGACGGCATGTTCGATTTAGATTCAAATGTTAATGTCCATAAATTTTTAGGAAAAAACCCCATCAAGACAAAAGATGAGGCTTTAGAAATTATAAAAAATATTCGAGGTCAGTATAAGGATTTTGGAATTGGCCGTTGGGCTATTGAAGATAAAGCAACGAATGATTTTATAGGTTGGACAGGCTTTAAACGAGAAAAAAAGTTAAGGCCAGACCGCGTTTACATTGATATTGGCTATCGCCTGCGTGAAAAATTTTGGGGAAAAGGCATTGGCACCGAAACAGCTTTGGCATGCCTTAAGTATGGGTTTGAAACTCTGAGTTTTGATGAAGTTTGCGGTTGTGCAGACATCGATCATACGGCATCTAATGCCATTTTAAGAAAAATTGGATTGCAATACATTGAAGATTTTGAATTTAAAGGAATCTCGTTACATTGGTATGCCTTAAAAAAATCCGAATGGAAAATTAAGTAAAAAATCTTATTGTTATTTTGACTGTTATTATTCAATACTGTGTTTAGAATTTTAAAAAACCTTAGAAACCCGGATGCTATGAAATTTTCAAAAAATTACATCTTGTACGCCATTGGCGAAATCCTCTTAGTCGTCGTTGGCATTCTAATCGCCCTTTACATTAACAACCAAAGTGAAGTTTATAAGGATAAAAAATACGAAGAGATTTTACTTGAAAAACTAAGAGAAGAAAATTTGTACAACCTTGAAATTCTCGAAGATGATGTAGAATACAGACTAAAACTTACCGA